>JBIKIA010000309.1:0-5888 GCA_044361885.1 Prosthecobacter sp.
AAGCGGGCGCTGAGCTGGCTGCGGCGCATCGGCGTCGAGGAAGGGAAGTTCATCTGCGTGCTGCCGCGTTTGCGCTACACGCCCTACTATCGCGTGAAGGATCTGCCGCGCGACGAGGGCGACTACGAGATCGATGCGATCAACGCCGAGCACGCCGCCCGCGATCACGCGCCGCTGCGCGACCTCATCACGCTCTGGGTTCGCCAGACTGGGCTGAAGGTGATCCTGTGCCCCGAGATGACCTACCAGATCGCGGTGGCAAAGGAACACCTCCTCGACCCTCTGCCCGCCGACGTAAAACCGAACGTCATTTGGCGCGACACGTTCTGGCTCGCCGACGAAGCCGCGTCCGTCTATGCCCGCGCCGTCGCCGTGGTCAGCGCGGAATGTCATTCACCCATCATCGCGCTTTCCCAAGGCACGCCCGCCTTTTACGTCCGCAATCCCGTGGACACCGTGAAAGGCCAGATGTTCCGCGACCTCGGCTTGCAGGATTGGGTCTTCGAAAGTGGCGAAACCACTGGCCAGCAGCTCTGGGAGAAACTCAAGCCCCTGCACGAAGACCGCGCAGGTGGTCGTGCGAAGGTGCAGACCGCCATGACCAAAGCCGCTCACATTCAGAAGCGCATGGTGCAGGCCATCGCGGAGGCGGTGGCGAAACGCCGCTCGAAGGCTTCGCGGTGAAGCTCATGCTTTTTCCCGCCTCGCGCATCCGCAGTCATCATGAATCGTTTCGTCCAGCACCTCAGCTATCGCTCGCTGCCCCTCGGGGCGTTGATGGGCCTGTGTTGCCATGTCTTGGCCATCACCGCTGCTGCGGATGATTTCACCTCACGCTCCGATCTCGCCTTGATCGGCGCTACAGCGGACATGGGCAGGCTCGATGGCACTTCGCCGATGCACTACTGGGTGGCGCAGCAGCTTTTTGAACGCGGAGAGAATGAGGGGGCGCTGAAGATTGTCTCCAGCGGCGTGAGGTTCATGCGGCAAGCCATCGAGAAGCGCGAGGCTGCGAAGAGCACGAACATCGGCGCGAATGGCTTTCTCTATTGGGGCGCGCTGAATTGCTATGTGAAGTGGCATTGGCAGTTCCCGCCGGAGTTACTGGAGGACTACCGCTACGTCTTCACGCACGCGAAGAACTACAAAGGCACGACGAGCAATCTCGGCATGATCCACACGCTGGCCTTGCTGCTGGCGGATAACATCTGGGGTGCGGAGAACTTGCCAAAGGATGGCAACTACGGCCCGCGTGGCGACCGTGCGCTGAAGTGGCTGAATGATCGCGTCGAAAGCATCGCCACACGCGGCAGCGGCGAGTTCGCCTCGCGGCCCTACTTCATCTACAACGTCGGCACCCTGCGCACGCTGGACAATGAGTTCGTGCCGGAGACGCTGCGGCGGAAGGCGGCCATGGCTTATGAAATGAGCATCGCCCACGCTGCAGGCACCTGGTTGCGCGGTCACCGGGCCGTGCCGAGCGGACGCAGCTATCCTGATCAACTGACGCAGCAGCCCAGCGGTGGCGCGGCTTTGCTCTGGACCTACTTCGGAGGTGTGTCGCCCAAGCTGGATGCGGCCAGCCAGGCCATCTTTGCCGCAGCGGAGACCTTTCGCCCGCATCCAATCATCGTAAAGGCCGCCACCGACCGCAGCGAGCCGTATGTGTGCCGCAGCCGGTTCGATGGTGACAAGCTCTTTCAAACCACCTTCATGAACCGCACGCACGCCGTGTTCAGCACCGCTGTTTTGCCCGGTGGAAACGTCTGGGGCCAGACCTATCCCTTCGGCGTCATGTGGGACGAACCGGATGCGGACAAAGGCAGCCACCTCTGGATCACCGTGCCCATGTCCGATGGCAAACCTCTCAGCTATGCCACGCACGGCATCGCCTCGCGTCACGCACAGTTTGCCCAGCATCGCGGCAGCCTGCTCATGGTCACACGCGACCTCGCCAAAGCGAAGTTCCCCTACGCGCTCGGCTTCATCCCCGGCGGCTGGCGTGCGATGACCAACGACAGCGTCACCGACGGACGCATCTACCTCCACTACGGCAGCGTCTTGATCGCCATTCACGCCTCGCAACCCTTCGAGTGGAATCCCTCCGGCGGCGTGGCTTCTGGCGGCAAACGAAAGGCCGACTCTGAGTTCCGCATTCGTGGCGAGCAAGTGACCCTGGCGCTGGAAACCGCGCTTCCAGCAGATTTCGACCATCCGACACCGGAGGCGCAACTCAACGCCTTCCGCGACACGGTCCGCGCCTCTTCAAAAATCACCCAACGCACCTTCAACGACCACCACGGCCATCGCATCGAGCGCACCTTCGACGGCGACACCCACATCAACGGCGAACGCATCGCCTACGACACCTGGCCCCTGCTGGAGAATCCCTGGATGCGCCAGGAATGGAATGGCAACCTCACCCTCAAAGACGGCCCCACCACCCGCGTTTATGATGTCACCCAATGGAGAATCCAAGAGACGAGCCGACCATGAGAAGCATCTTCACCATCCTCGGCTTTATCTGCCTTTTCACACCCTTCTCGTTCGCCGACATCACGCTCGTCCGCGATGGGCAGACGCAGGCGGTGATCATCGTGCCGGAGGGGCTTTACAAGCAGGTGCAGAAGCCAGCGGAGCAATTGACGGGTGATGGCTCGGTGGTGCCATTGGCGGCGGTGGAGCTGGCGGATTATCTGGGCAAGATTTGCGGCACGCGGCCGCAGATCGCCACGGAGACGCAAAAGGGGCTGCCAGATGGGCCGCGCATTTTTGTGGGGCATTGCCAGGCGAATGCCGATCTCGTGCCGAAACCGGAGGAGATCGTGGTTTTGACGCGAAACGGCCATTTGCATGTCTGCGGCGGCGATTCTGGGCCAGGCGGCATGAGTTGCAAAGGCACGCTGTATTCCGTCTATGATTTGCTGGAGAGCGATCTCGGCGTGCGCTGGCTTTTCCCCGGCGAGCATGGCGAACTGGTGCCGAAGCAGGCGACGATCACGCTGCCTGAGCTGAATCGTCGTGAGCAGCCGCGCATCGCCAAGCGCAGAGTGCGCAACGTGGCGGTATCGCGCGAGGAGACGTTCGCACCGGTGCTAAAAAAGTGGGGCGTGCCGCTGGAGGCCTGGAAAACGGCGCAAGGCGAGGCTGCGACAGGTCCGTGGCATCGGCGCATGAGAATGGGGCAACGCATTGAGATCAATGGAGGTCACGCGTTTGCTGGCTGGTGGACCGAGCATGGCAAAACGCATCCCGAATGGTTCGCACAGCAGCCGGATGGCACGCGGACACAGTTCCCAGAGCGTGAGCGCTTGTGCAAATCCAACCCGGCGCTTTGGGATGAAATCGCGCGGGTGAAGATCGCCGAGTTCAAGGCGGATCCATCGCTGCTCACCGCCTCCATTTCGCCGAACGACGGCGGCAAAAACAAGTTCTGCATGTGCGATGCGTGCCGTGCGCTCGATCCCGCCGAAGCGCCGAAGATCATTGGCGACTCGCAGCTCATTGATCCAGCTACGAAGCGACCCTTTGCCGAATATCTCTCGCTCAGCGACCGCACGTTCACCTTCTTCAACGAGATCGCCGCCCGCGTGGGCCGCGATATGCCGGATCGCAGCCTCGTGGCCTATGCGTATTCGGTTTACCGCAGCGTGCCGGTGAGGGTGAAGCAGCTTCAGCCGAATCTCATCGTCGGCTACGTCGGTATGAATCTCGATGAGATCGAGGCGTGGTCAAAGATCGCGCCGCAGCTCATCATCCGCCCGAACGACCTCGGCCCCGCGATTGATCTCGGTATGCCGCGTAACAACGCCGCGTGGTTCGCACAGGCCGTGAAATTCGGCGTCGAGCATCACGCCATCGGCTTCGACTTCGACAACGGCCACGGCAACTGGAGCGCCCACGGCCTCGACTACTACGTCCTGTGCAAAGCCCTGTGGAATCCAGCGCTCGATGTCCGCGCCACCATCGCCGACTACTGCCGCGCTGCCTACGGACCCGCCGCCGCGCCGATGCAGCGCTATCACGATCTGCTGGAGCAAATCAGCACCCAAGTCCGCGCCGACCCCGAACTCGGCCCGCGCAAACCCCACGCCGCTCGACTCCGCCACTACTACAGCGATGAAGCACTCACCGAACTCGAGCGCACCCTCGCCGAAGCCAAAGCCATCGGTGGCGACGACATTGGCGTGCAAGCCCGCATCACCATGGCCGCCGAGTCCGTCAATTATGCACGCCTCGTCACCGCCCTGCTCGAAGTCGCTCACGACAGAAAATCCCCGCTCTACAAAGAGCGCCTCGCCGCCGTGGAAGCCTTCCTGAAATCCAAAGTCCTCACCCCCGAACTCGCTCCACTCCACAGCCACCGCTACCTGCGCATGGCCTTGGCGTATGCGGAGCGCGAGGTGGAATGATCCAGCCATGAAACTTATCCTCACCACCAGCATCCTCGCCAGTCTTGCTGCTTCCGCGAGCGCCGCTGATCTGGTCCTCGCCGATGCTGGCATCACGCCAGCTCCGATCATCGTCTTCAAAGACGCTCCACCACGCACGCGCGATGCGGCGGTGACGCTGGCGGAATACATCGAGAAGATCAGCGGCGTGAAACCGGCGGTGATCGATGGCTCGCCGCAGCCGGTGCCGGAGCGGGCGATTTGGGTCGGGTATCAGCCCGCGCTCAGGACGCTGTTCCCGAAAACGGAATTCGACTTCAAACATGCGGAGGAGACGCTCATCGCGGCGAATGAAAAGCATCTCGTCATCGCCGGACGCGACCTCTGGGACCCTCAGCACATGGAGGCGAAGGGGCGGCTCAGCACAAAGACCGGCATGCAGCAGGAGTATGGCACGGCGAACGCGGTTTATACCTTCCTCCACGACCAACTCGGCGTGCGCTGGCTCTGGCCCGGCGAGGATGAGGTGTTCAAACAGGAGCGCATCGCCATGGCGCCGATGGAGCAGCGTTATCATCCGCAGATCCGGGCGCGGGCGGGCTTGTTCAACAAGATCTCCCTCGGCGATCACAAGGAAGGTCCCGACCTCGAATGGTCAAGGTTTCAGCGCGTGCAGCTCGACTCGATGGAACTCGATGGCGGCCACGGCTTCGGCGATTGGTGGGAGAAATACTCGAAGACGAATCCCGACTTCTTCGCGCTGCAACCCGATGGCACACGCAGCCCGAATCCGACGACGCGGCACACAAAGATGTGCGAATCCAACCCCAAAGTGTGGGACCAGTGGCTGGCCGAAGTGGACGAGCAACTGCGTGAGAATCCCACGCTGCGCGTCTTCAATACGAGCGAGAATGACGGCTACGTTTTCGGCCATTGCGTGTGCAAGGAGTGTCAGGCCAAGGACCGTCCCGAAGCCGAGAAGTTTCCCTTCCGCTGGAAAAACCTGACCGAAGATCGCCCCGCAGTGAGCGACCGGCAGGTCATCTTTGCCAACACCCTCGCCCGCATGCTCAAGCAGCGTCACCCGGACAAGGAACTGTATGTGCAACTACTCGCCTACGGCTACTCGCGGCCCGCGCCCATCGCCGCCGTGCCCGATGCAAACGTTATCATCGCCAGCGTGAGCAACTTTCCAGGGCGCGGAGCCACCGAGCGTGAGAAGGCGATGAAAATGCACGCGGATTGGTCGAAGAAAGCCGCGCACATGATGTGGCGGCCGAATCTCGGCAATCCCGCCGGTCTCACCTGGGGTATGCCTGACATCGCGATCACGCAGATGGCCGAGGACTTCCGCTTTGCCGCCGACGGCCATTGCATCGGTCTCTACTTCGACATGTTCTGGTATCACTGGGCGAATCAAGGTCCGCACTACTACGCGCTCGCGCATCTCGCGTGGAATCCCCGCGTCGATGTGCAGATCCTGATGAATGATTACTA
>JBIKIA010000567.1:0-3508 GCA_044361885.1 Prosthecobacter sp.
GACGAACTGCTGAAGCGGCACCACCTTGGCGAGTGTCTGGACTTCCATGGCAGTGAGCTGGCGGTCATAGAGCCGGATGTCCTGAACGCCACCTTCACGCAGTGGTGTGGAGCTGCGCTGGCCGATTTTGGTCGGTGTTGTGGTGACAATGCTTCCCTTCAGCGAGGCCGCATCCGCCTTCACTGGAGTATCCACTCCATCCACATAGATGCGGAGTCCGCCGACTTTGCCTTTGCCATCATAAGTGACGAAGAGGTGCTGCCAGACGCTGGCACGAAGCGCAGGTTTGGCCGTGGTCACTTTCAGGGCATCACCGGGCCACTGACTGATGATGTGGACACTCAGTTTGTTTGCTGACTGCATGATGTCCCAGCCACGGAAGCCGTTCTTCTCATCCATGCGGGCGAGGATACTGCCGCTCTGCGTCACATTGTCTGCGCGGAACCAGAGGCCATAGCTGAAGGGCTTGTCCTTCTCGAAGTTCCCCACATCGCCGAGGTCAAAATTTTTGCCGGGCCTGATCTCTGGCGCGGGGCCGAGCTTACCATCAGATTTCCAGGTGATTTCACCGGTGGATTTGAAGGTTTTTGCCGTCTTTGCCTCACCACAAGTAGCAGAGACTTCCTGGCCTTTGCCTTCATTCAGCGGGATGTGGGCGATGATGCCTTTCGTCGGGATATCGGCGTCGAGATCCGCTGGCTTTGCCGTGGCAAACCAAGCCTCAAAGCTTTTCACGGCAGCGGTGCGAGATTCGTTTTGCAGCTTCTGCGAAGTGGCGATCTCGGTGGGCAGCGCGGTCCAGCGGGAACGATCTTTCTCCGTCGGCAACACAAGGATGGGGCCGAGGCCGTCCTTCACGTTGCCGTCCTTGGCCTTCTGCGTCGTGTTTCGGAAGAAAGCAGCCATCGAGTAGTAATCACGCTGCGTGATGGGATCGAATTTGTGATCGTGGCACTGCGAGCAGTTCGTGGTGAGTCCCATGTAAACCCAGCCCATCGTCTGCACGCGATCCGCGGCGTAGTTGGCGAGGTTTTCCTCATCAATGGTGCCGCCCTCATTCGTGGTGATGTTGCAACGCTGGAAGCCCGTAGCGACGAGCTGGTCTTCGGTCGGCTTTGGCAGCAAATCGCCCGCGATTTGCTCGATGGTGAACTGATTGAAAGGCTGGTTGCGATTGAAAGCCTTCACCACCCAATCGCGGTAGGGCCACATCTCGCGTGGTTTATCAAAGTGCAGGCCATGCGAGTCGCCATAACGCGCGGCATCCAACCAGTAACGGGCACGGTGCTCACCATAGGCCGGCGATTTCATGAGTTCATCGACGAGTGCGCTGAGTTGAGCGTCGGTGAGTTTTTTAGCCGTGGCGTAGCGCTTCACCAACTCTGGCGCAGGCGGCAAACCCGTGAGGTCGAGGCTCACACGACGAATGAGCGCATGCGCATCCGCCTCTGGTGCGGGTTTGAGTCCTGCAGCCTCCAGTTTGGAGAGAACAAAACGATCCACTGGAGTTTTAGTCCATGCTGTGTCCTTTACAGCAGGCTCCGCCGTGCGCTGCGGCTGAATCAGTGACCAATGCGGCTGCCAGGGAGCGCCTTGCTCGATCCATGCCTTCACCTTGGCAATTTCAGCCGGCTTCAGCGTTTTGTGCGATTCAGGCGGTGGCATGACCTCGTCTTCATCCTTGGAGAGGAGACGCTGGAACAAACTGCTCTTGTCTGGCTGACCTTTGATGACCGTTGGCTGCTCATCCTTCTTCGCGGTGAAGAATCCAGCTTCCGTGTCGAGTCGCAGTCCTGCTTTGCGCGTTCCTGGATCAGGCCCGTGGCAATGGAAACAAGCGTCTGCGAGGAGTGGTCGAATGTCTTTGTTAAAGCCGATCGGACTCGTGGCTGCCCCAAAAAGGCTGCTCGCGGCTATTAGGCCAAATGTGACGTGGATGCGTATCATGGTAATCGTGTCGGGTTACGGAATCAGGCCGGAAAAACTTACGTTCGCTTTTCAAATCTTCCCTCAAGGGAGGCTGTCAGTTATCAAGAATGGCATAACATTTCTCAAATGAAGCGGGTCCGGCAGATTCCTGATTACGACGGCTTGACCTCAAGGGCAGACACCTGATGGTCATAGTCCAGCCATGCATATCAGCCGCTTCCTCATTCTTGCCTCCCTCTCCGCATCAGCCGTTCTTGCTGCCGACCTGCCGAAGATCCCAGCCAACTCCATCGCCGCGAAGAAGGAATTGCTGTTCTCCGATGACTTCGAGGGCACAGAGCCTGCCAAGGTCTGGCACAAAGTCGTGCCCACTTTTGCAGTCGAAAATGCCACGCTGAAAGGCACGCAGACTCGTGACAAAGATGTGCCCAGCGCAGATGGAAAATCTGTCAGCAAAGCTCACGCGGCCGTGCATGGACTGGAAATCCCGACGAAGGACAGTGTGGTCGAATGCCGCATCAAGTTCGAAGGAGCGACGATGATCGATGTCGAGTTCGATGACCGCAAATACACGGGTGCGCACTACGGTCATCTTTGCCGTGCACAGGTGCGTCTGAACGGCGTGACGATCATCGACGAGCGCGATGGCGGGATGCGGAATGATATCCGCGAGATGCGCCAAGATCCCACGAAGAAGGACGAAGTCGCGAAGCTACTGAAGGGCCGCCAGATCACGTATCCAACGAAGCTGGAAGCAGGGAAATGGTACACTCTGGTTGTCGAAACCGTGGGCGAGGAAATGCGTGTGACGATCGACGGCAAGCCAGCGGCTTACCTGAAGTCTTCAGGCATCGCCCATGCGACGAAGTCGAAGATCGAGCTCGGAGTCGCCGGCAAAGATGGCTACTTCGATGACATCAAGGTCTGGAATGCCGAGCCTGCGAAATAGCAGGCTGACAGGTCAGTAAAGCTCCACAGGCGAGCGCTTGCCGTCTTCGACACTGAGATTCTTCGCCGCTTCCTCGCCAAGGGTGGCCACGCGGAGATCCCAGATGTCTCGATTGATGGCGGCGAATCGTTCGAGGCTGAACTGGTCAGGCTTCACGAGACGTTTCTTCGTTTTCTCGATGCGCATGAGCGCGTCGTGAAGCGCCGGATGCTCCACGCCTTCGAGGTGCTGCCTTGCCAGCTCGACCATCTCGATGCGGTGGCAGATCATGACGAGGTCATTGCCGGCGCGGACGGCTTCCTGGATGGCCTGCTCAAAGGTGACTTCATTGAGAATGGCACCCATGTCGAGGTCGTCGGTCATCGCCAAGCCTTCGAAGCCGAGCTGATCACGCAGGAGCTTCGTGCAGATGTTGTGACTGAGGCTGGCAGGCCAGCGTCCACGATCTGGATCGTAGGCGGTGTAATTGCTGTGGCAGGTCATCACGCTGTCGAGTTCTGGAAGCAGTGCGGTGTAGGGCATGAGCTCGCTCATCAGCATTTCCTCACGGCTTTTCGTGATGACGGGGAGGAATTCATGCGGGTCGCATTCGGCCGGGCCATAGCCAGGGAAGTGCTTCGCGCAGGAGAG
>JBIKIA010000532.1:0-3787 GCA_044361885.1 Prosthecobacter sp.
TTAAACATGCCCGCGTTGTCGATGACCTGTTGCGTCGTCTTGCCCCAGCAGCGGCCTTTCAATGAGTTGTCGGCAGTGTCGTCGTAGCTGATATCGAGCACGGGGCACAGATCGAGATTGAAGCCGAAGAGGCGGAGGATCTGGCCGGTGAGCTTGCCGTGCTGCTTGATCAAGGCTGGGTCACCTTTGTCACGCAGCGCTTGGGCGTTTGGCGGCTCCTCGCCAATCAACCGAAGGCGCGAAACACGGCCGCCTTCCTGGTCGATGGTGATGAAGGGCTCGATGTCGGAGATGTCGCGGAGGTCGTCGATGAGCTTCCTCAGTTGCTCAGGGGACTTGATGTTTCGTCCAAAGAGGATGAAGCCGCCTGGCTGGAGTTTCTTGAAGCGGGCGGCGGTGTCGGAATCGAGTTCAGGACCGGGGACGCCGGTGAGGAGGAGTTGGCCGAGGGACATGGTAAGTTGAGGGCGGGGAAAGAGTGGTCTTGGATCCAGCAATCAAAGCCAAGAGACTTCCTCCACTCAACGTTTCTTTTCGCCTTGCGCCTGCTTTCTCCCTGCTGACTCACTGCAGCCTTGGATGTCACTAAAGTCGAGGTGCCGTAAAGAATTGTGGCAACTCAACAACTCAAGAAAAAAGCCAGAAGCGTGAGCCTCTGGCTTTTTGGTTTAAGGAGATGGATTGGATCTTACTTCGCCGGGAAGGGGCTCTTGATCATGGCCTTGAAGGCGTCGCTGACTTTGCCCACGGCGTCTTTGGGGCCGGTGAGCTTGATGAAGACGGGAGCGTCAGTTCCAGGAACGATGGCACCGAGCAGGGTGTAGTTTTCCTTCGGGGTCTTCGGGCCAAACATGGCTCCATCGTTGTAAGTGCCGGTGGCGGTGACGAGGGTGACTTTGGTGCCATTGGCATCGAGTTCCTCGGTCTTGGACTCCGGCGGGCTGGCGAACTGGCCGAGCCAGCGATCCACATTGGCTTTCGAATCACCGCCCTGGCCTGCGCCAAAGTAGTAGAAGACGGCTTCGAGCGGCTTTTCAGCGCCTTCGACGGTGATGTTCAGGGTGCCTGCGCGCATCGGGCTGGTGGGTGGCACGGAGGCCCAGGCGGCAGGATAGGTGAAGTTCAGACCGGCGACGGGAAGCTTGCCCTCTTCGGCAAATGTGGTGGCGCTGAGAGCGACGAAGGTGAGGAGGCTAAGGATGAGTTTCATGATCAGGGTTGGTGCGGGGTGAATACGATGAAGGCGGACTCGCGTCCGCCTTCAAGAATCAAAGTTACTTAGTGACGTGCATCACGCCCTTCATCAGCAGCCAGTGGCCGGGGAAGGTACACATATAAGGATAGTCACCTGCTTCGGCAGGGGCGGTGAACTCGATGGTTTCATTCGCGTTCGGCATGACTAGCTTGGTGTGAACGAGGATGTCATCCTTCGAGGCATCGGGGATATAGCTTTTCGCCATTGCCTGAGGATCGGTCATCATGGCGTTGGCCTGGGCACCGACGGCCATTTCCTTGCCGGGCTTGATGAGGATGAAGTTGTGCGGCTGCGGGGCGATGCTGCCCGTGTTGTTCAGCGTGAGCTTCACTTTCTGACCAGCCTTGACGCTGAGGTCGGTCTTGTCATAGCCGAGCGGGTTGGAGGCGTGTGGTTTTAGCTCGATAACGGCGACGCTGGCGTCCTGGGCGGAGGCGAGCATGGCAAACACGGAGAGGGCGGAGATGGCAGCTAGTTTTTTCATGGGTTTTCTGAGGGGGGTGACTAATCGGGCCGCAGGGGCGCTGGTTTTCAATCTTTTTGTCTTGGCGGAAGGATACGGCTCATCATTCGCCAAGGTTGGCTCAGACCAGCTTGGCGAGCACTTTCTCGACGGTGTTTTCCACCGTGAGACCGTGTTTCTTGCGCAGACCTGCGGGCGAGCCGTGCTCGACAAATTCATCCGGCCAGCCAATGCGGACGACCGGTGTCTTGATGCCAGCATCATTGAGAAGCTCCACCACGCCGCAGCCGAAGCCATTCATGAGGATGTGGTCTTCTAAAGTGCAGACGACCTTCACCTTCGCGGCGGTCTGCGCGATGAGCGCGCCGTCGAGCGGTTTGATCCAGCGCGGGTTGATGAGGGCCACGGAGAGTCCTTTGGCCTCAAGCTGCGCTTTGGCCTGCTCGGCGATGGAGAACATGTCACCGAGGCCGATCAGTGCCACATCGCTGCCATCAGCGACGAGTTCGGCTTTGCCGATTTCGAGAAGCTGGGGCTTCGGCTTGGGCGTGACACCAGGGCCATTGCCACGCGGATAGCGGATGGCGATGGGGCCTTTGTCGTAGTTCGCCATGGTCCAAAGCATATCGACGAATTCGTCTTCGTCCTTCGGCTGCATGTGAACGAGTCCGGGCACACCACGCAGATAGGCGATGTCGAACAGGCCGTGATGCGTCGGGCCGTCGTCACCACTGAGGCCGCCGCGATCCATGCAAAGGCGCACCGGCAGGTTTTGGATGGCCATGTCATGAATGATCATGTCAAAGGCGCGCTGCATGAAGGTGGAGTAGATCGTCAGGAAAGGCCGCAGCCCCTGCGTGGCGAGGCCGCAGGCAAAGAGAGCTGCGTGCTCCTCGGCGATGCCGACATCGAAGTAGCGCTCGGGGATTTCCTTTTTGAAAACAATTAGGCCGGTGCCGCCGGGCATGGCTCCAGTGATGGCGACGATGCTCTTGTCCTCCTTGGCAAAGTCCGTGACGCTGCGGCCATAGATCTGCGAGTAGGTGGGCTTGTCCGTGGCGGCAGTCTCGCCCGTCTCGACCTTGTATTTGCCGAGGCCGTGGAACTTCAGCGGATCTTCCAGCGCGGGCTTGTAACCACGGCCCTTCTCCGTGAGCACATGCAGGATGACGGGCTCGTTTTGATTCTTCAGGAAATCAAAGGTCTGGATCAGCAGCGGCAGGTTGTGTCCGTCGATGGGGCCGTAGTAGCGGATGCCGAACTCATCAAACATCGTGCTGCGGTTGTGCGGGCCTTCGCTTTGGGGGAGGAGTAGACCTTTCGCCGTCTTCTCCACGCGTTCGGCCAACTTGCGCACGCCGTCACCGAGCATGAACTCGACGAACTTCGCCGCCTTCTCATGCAGATTGGCGAAGCCGGGATGAGTGGCGATGGCATTGAAGTAGCCCGCCATGGCGCCGACGTTTTTATCGATGCTCCACTCGTTGTCATTCAGGACAATGATGAGCTTCTTCGTATGCGCGGAGACATTGTTCAGCGCTTCAAAGACAGGTCCGCAGGTAAAGGCGGCATCTCCAGCGACGCAGACGACGTGCTCGTCCGTACCTTTCAAATCACGCGCCGTGGCCATGCCAAGCGCCGCACTGACAGAGGTTCCTGCATGGCCCGCGCCGTAGCAGTCATGCTTGCTTTCGCTGCGCAGCAGGAAGCCATTGAGGCCCTGATACTGGCGGATGGTGTGGATCTTGTCCCAGCGGCCAGTGATCATCTTGTGGACGTAGCCCTGGTGCGCCACATCGAAGACAAACTTGTCTTTTGGCGTGTCAAAGACGCGGTGCATTGCGAGCGTGAGCTCCACGACACCGAGGTTCGGCCCGAGATGTCCGCCGGTTTCGGCGAGGGTCTCGATCAGGGTTTGGCGGATCTTCTCTGCGAGGTCTGGCAGCTTTTCGAGCGGCAGAGCTTTCAGGTCGGCAGGGCAGGTGAGGGGAGGCAGGGCAGTATCCACGTGTTAGTCAGTGTCAAAAAAGTCGGATTTCATCGCCAGCATCCTCGGTTTCAGGGCGGGG
>JBIKIA010000210.1:0-7862 GCA_044361885.1 Prosthecobacter sp.
TCGATCTCCGCCGCACCGCAACCCAATGTCCTCGTCATCATCGCTGACGACCTCGGTTACGCGGACATTGGTGTGCATGGCGGGAAAGAGGTGCCGACGCCGAACATCGACGCGCTGGCGGCTTCGGGAGTCCACTGCACGAACGGCTATGTCACCGCGCCGTATTGCAGTCCATCGCGGGCGGGGTTTCTCACGGGCAGGATGCAGACGCGGTTCGGGCATGAGTTCAACCCGCACGTCGGCGATGAGGCAAAGCTGGGGCTGCCGCTGGATCAGCGCACGATTGCCAATGTGCTGCACGATGCGGGCTATGCGACGGCGCTCGTCGGCAAGTGGCATCAGGGCTTTGATGCGGCGCATCATCCGCAGTCGCGGGGGTTCGACGAGTTCTTCGGCTTCCTCGTCGGCGGGCACAACTTTCTGCTCCACAAGGACGCCGAGCCCGAGTTCGGCTCCGCGCATTCACATGACATGATCTATCGCGGTCGCGAAGTGCAGCATCTCGACGGTTACACGACCGATCTCTTCACGGATGAAGCGCTCGGCTTTATGAATCGCAACGCCGCGAAGCCATGGTTCCTCTACCTCGCCTACAACGCCGTCCACACGCCGCTGGAGATCGCCGAGAAGCTCAAAAGCCGCATCCCGGCCTCCGTCACGGATGAAAATCGTCGCGGTTACCTCTCGCTGCTGCTCGGCCTCGACGACGCCATCGGACGCATCAACGCCGAACTGAAAGCGAAGCACCCCAACACGCTCGTGTTCTTCTTCAGCGACAACGGCGGCAGCGGCCGGAAGCCCTTCTTCGCCTACAACACGGGCATCAACACGCCACTGCGCGGCGACAAAGGCCAGACGCTCGAAGGCGGCATCCGCGTGCCCTTTCTCGTGAGCTGGCCGGGGCAACTGCCTGCGGGTCAGGTTTATGAGCATCCAGTGAGCGCCATGGACGTGCTGCCGACGGCCTGCGCCATCGGCAAAGCGAAGCAACCCGACGGCGTCGAAGGCGTAAACCTCCTGCCATATTTCAAAGGCGAAAAAGCTGACGCACCGCATGAAACGCTCGCCTGGCGTTTTGGCCCTCAAAAAGCCATCCGACGTGGTGACTGGAAGCTCGTCGATGTCCGAGACATGGAGGCCAAAACGCAGTCGGGTTGGCAACTTTATGATCTGAGCGCCGACATCGGCGAAACCAAGAATCTAGCAGCCGAGAAGCCCGAACTCGTCGCCGAACTGGCAAAGGCCTGGGACGACTGGAATGCGAAAAATATACCGCCGCAGTGGCATGGAAGCCCGAATGAAGACCCCACCTCGCCGCAAAAACCGGCGAGGAAGAAAAAGTGATTCCGGCCTCCAGGAATCCCTATCGCTTCGCCAGAGCCTTGGTGATCTCTTCCGCGACTTTCTTGGCCAGAAACTCATAACCTTCGGCGCCGTAATGCAAGTCTTTGGGATTGTGCAGGCGATCAAACTCAGGCGTCATGTGTGCGTTGAGGTCATCGGTGATGACGCCGTTCTCAGCCATGACGCGTGCGGCGATGTCGTTGTATTCCTTCACACTGCCGAAGCGGCGCGATGGATTCAGTTCACCTTCGGGAATCGGGGTGGTGCTGGCCCAGATGAGCGTGGCACCGGTCTGCTTCATGCGGGCGACAAGAGCGCGGAGATTCTTTTCATAATCGGCCACCTCGACCTGTCGTTTGCCATCGGGCATGAACTTCAAGTCATGGATGCCCCAGTTGAAGTGAATGACATCCCACTTCCCAGCTCCCAGCCATTTCTCGATGTTCGCGATGCCATTCTTCGTCGGGCCGCCGTTTTGTGGGATGCGATGCACGTTCGCCTTTCCCTCTAAAAGCTTTCGAGTTGGCAACGTGTAGCCCATGGAGATCGAGTCGCCGATGATCAGGACACGTGGCAGCCCTACCACATCCTGAATGGGTGCGGTCACCGGACTTGGGGCGCGTTTGGTCTTCGCCTCCGGCTTTGGGGTCTGGGCCTGAAGAGTCAGAGCCAATGGCAGGAGGAAAAGAATGGCGAGTTTCATGCGGATGGCAGGAACGCGACGACTTGAGAGATTTGCGCAGAAAAAGCAGGCTTGTTCTGTCCGGGCAGATTCAGCGACTTCATCCATTCGACTTCCCGCGTGATCCCTCTACGCTCAGAGCCTGCTCCAGCCATGGCACGCGCATCCCAAAAGCTCCCCGATAACCCGCCAGATCTTTTCACAGGTCAGCCACCCTCTGGCATGGCGGTGAGGCGTCGCTTACTTGGCTGGGATGCATCGCTCGTGCATTCGGTGACGGCTCATCTCGCGGCGGGTTGGGATGGCATCGGAGCGCTGGATTTGAGTGAATGGCTCATCGTGGTGCCGACACGAAATGCGAGCCGTCGTTTGCGCGAGGCGCTGGCCATCTATGCGGCAACGAAAGATGCAGCGGTGCTGCCACCTTTGACCGTGACGCCGGACTTCCTGACATCGCCCGAGCGCGTGGCGGACATGCAGGCAGCGGGCCGGGTGGAAACGTTGCTGCTGTGGGCGGCGGAGATGCTGCGGATGAATCTGGAGGATCACCGCCAGCTTTTTCCTGTCGATCCTGTGGAGCGAAACTTCACCTGGGCGCTGAAGACGGCGAATGATCTGCTGCAAGTGCGCGAGACGCTGAATGAAAATGGTCTGAGCCTGGGCGATGCCGCGCGGATGCTGGAGAACTCCGAGATGGAACCGGAGCGCTGGCGTGATCTCGCCAAACTGGAACGCGAATGCGTGCGAGCGACGGAAGCGAAAGGCTTCACCGACTGGCAGGTGGCACGTCGGCGTGCGGCAAATACAGGAACACTGCCGGAGAGCGTGAAGCGCATCGTCATCGCGGGGGTGCTTGATCCCTCCGTGCTAGCGATCCAAGCGCTGCAGCGTCATTCGCAGAACCTTCCCGTGGAGGTGCTGATCTTCGCCCCGCAAGCAACCCACAGCAGCTTCTTTGACCTGTGGGGGCGGCCCGTGGCTGAGGCATGGCTCACTCAGCCGATTCACATCCCGACTCCAGAGAGCACGATTCATCAGGGCAGCTCACCTGCTGAGCAGGCCGCTGCGGCGATGGAGATCCTCGCGGCCTATCCAAATCCAGGTGCTGTGGCCGCCATCGGCGTGGCAGATGCCGAGGTCTCGGCACCGCTGGAAAAGACGCTCGCCGAGCATGACATCGGTGCCTATGACCCGGCGGGCAAACGCATGGGCACGCATGGCGTGTTTCATCTGCTGCGACTGCTGAGCCAGCTCAGTGCGTCGCGTTCATTCGGCACCGCAGCGGAAATGATGCGTTGCCCGGATGTGCTGGAGACCGTTCGCCGAAAGGCAGAGGAACAAACGGGCACACGCCCGAGCTTGCCGCAGTTGCTCAAAGACCTGGATGACCTCGCTGTCAAAGCGTTGCCCGACACCCTGGATGATGCCATCGAGCTGGCTCCACGAGTCTCGGAAGAAAGCCCCATCATCATCGGCCTGACATGGATGGAAGCCGTTTTGAAAAGCCTGTCCGGCGCAGCATTCGGCACGGCTTTGACTGACTTCCTCGCAGACGTCTTTGCGGCGCGTCGCTTCCGCAGTGATCGCCCTCAGGACGCCGTCTTCGCTGCCATCGCAGATCAAATCTCCCAGGTGCTGGATGCGCTGGAAGGCCCTGCGGCTTCGCTTTTCCCGAGCGCGCTGTCTTCTGGCAGTCGCTTGGAGCTTTTGCTGCGCGTGCTGGAAGAGCAAGTGTTCTATCCCGAGCGCGCTGCGCGTGACATTGACCTGCAAGGCTGGCTCGAACTGCTCTGGGAGGATGCGCCTCATCTCGTCGTCACCGGCATGAATGATGGCAAAGTGCCCGAGTCGATCATGGCGCATCAGTTTCTGCCGGACTCAGCTCGTCGAGCGCTCGGCCTGCGCAACAACGACACGCGTTTCGCTCGCGATGCCTGCCTGATGACGATCATCATCGAGCATCGTCAGCGCACTGGCGGGCGGGTGGACTTCATCTTTGGCCGCACGGGCGCTGCGGATGAACCTCTGCGGCCATCGCGTCTCTTGTTCCAATGCCCCGACACCGATCTGCCGGAGCGCACGCTGCATTTCTTCAAGAAGCCGAAGCTGCGCAGCGATCCGATGGCCTGGCAGCTCGCGTGGCAGTTGAAACCGCAGCCTTTGTCAGATAGGGCGACGATCTTCAGCAAGCTGAGCGTCACCCAGTTCCGCGACTACCTCGTCTGCCCGTTCCGCTTCTACCTGAAGCACGGTTTGAGGATGAAGGAAGTCGATGCCTCACGCACGGAGATGGATGCGATGGAGTTCGGCAGCCTCCTACATGCCGTGCTCGAAAAGTTCGGCAAAGAAGTCGAAGCTGCGACCTCAACGGATGCCAACGTGATCCGCGCGGAACTGCATCGCCTGCTCGAAAGCCATCTGCACGGCACCTTTGGCGCACGTCTGACGGTGCCCTTGATGATCCAGTGCGAGTCGGCGAAACAACGCCTGTCCTGGTGGGCGGAGCGCGAGGCTGAGGAGCGCGCCAAAGGCTGGCGCATCGTAGCTGCGGAGACGCGCATCAGCCCTGAAGGCAATCCCTGGACGCTGGCAGACATGATCGTCAGTGGTGTGGTGGATCGCGTGGAGGTTCATCCGCAATTCGGTGTGCGCTTGATCGACTTCAAGACCTACTCGCCCACCGTCGCGGGCAAAGGTGAAAGCAAGAGCGTGGAGGATTACCATCTCACGAAACTCAAACGCACCGAAGACGAAGCCCACTTCCAGCCCTGGATGCTCACTCAAAACAGCAGAGGCGAAATCTGCCGCTGGACGGATCTACAACTGCCTCTCTACCGAATGGCGATGGAGCGTCATCATCCTGGCGCGGAGATCCACACCGCCTATGCCACGCTCGGCAAAACGAAGGCCGACATTGCACTCGACGCCTGGCCTGATCTCGAAGGCGAGCTGCTGCGAAGTGCCCGCGCCTGCGCGGAAGGCATCATTGCCGCCATCCGAGCCCGCACCTTCTGGCCGCCGTCCGAGAAGCTGACTTACAGCGATGACTTCGGACATCTCTTTTTCGGCGATCCACTGAAGGCGGTGGATGCGAGTTTGATATCAACCCACGAGGCCGCATGAGCACACGCAACGCCATCCCCAATGAAATGATCCTCGCCTCCGCGGGATCGGGCAAAACTTGGCAGCTCACGAATCGCTTCATCGCTCTGATGGCGCAGCAGTTGCTGGCAGGTCAGGAGGTGACGCCGGAGCGCATCGTGGCAGTCACATTCACGCGCAAAGCCGCGGGCGAGTTCTTTGATTCGATCCTCGTGAAGCTCGCAAAAGCGGCCTCGGACCCGAAGTTCGCGAAGACGCTTGTCGGAGATGAATCCATCGACCCCGAAGTCGTGAATGATCCGCTGCGGCCGATCATGCGGGAGCTGACGCCGGACTATTTCCGCACCTTGTTGCGCGTGTTCATCTCACGAATGCCACGCCTGTTTCTCGGCACGTTGGACAGCTTCTTTTCGGCCATCCTGCGCAGTTTTCCGGCGGAGTTTGGCCTTGCGGGCGATTTCGAGATTCTCAGCGATCACCAAGGCTCCATCGAGCGCGAGCGTGTGTATCGCTCAGTCTTCCAGCGCACATTGCCGGGTCTCAAATCACGAAGCGAAGGCATCGCAGCGCAGAAGGATTTCCTGGAGGCGTTTCGACGCGCGACCTTCGGTAAAGAGGAGTCCAGCATCCGCGCCGTGCTGGATCAGTTCGTCGAAAATCAGCACGGCATCCTGCTTCATGCCGCGCGTCAGGAACTCTGGGGTGACGCAAAGTCGATCTGGCCCAAAGGCTGCCACTGGCTTGGATCGACCATCAAACTCGATGAAGAGTTCGCGCGACTGTTTGCCTGCTTTGAAAGCGAGGACGTGAGTGAAAAGGCATGGGAGTTCTGGCGCGAGTTTCGTGAGCAAGCCGTGTCTCATATTCCCGGCGGCAGCCTACCAGCACGCGTGAAGTTCTTTGTCAGCAAGGCTTTGGAAGTCTGGACGCAGATCGAATCCAAGAACTGCACGCTGACGGTGAATCGTCAGAAGCAGAAGCTCGAAGGCCGCACCTGCGATGTCTTCAAAGCCATCATGACCCACATCGTCGGTGCCGAGATCACGGTGCGACTGGAACGCACGCAGGGCGCGTGGCAGGTGCTGAGCTTGTTCGAGCAGAGCTGGTCTCAGCAGGTGCGGCGGCGTGGTCGGCTGACCTTCCAGGACATGGAGCTGATCCTCGCCGGGCATGAGTTTGCCAAGGATCTGCCGCGCCCGATGCTCTCGCAGGTGCCGGGTGACGAGGAGCGGCTGCGCATCGACTACCGTCTCGATGCGCGCTACGACCACTGGCTGCTCGATGAATTCCAAGACACGAACTACACGCAGTGGTCCGTGATCGAGAACCTCATCGACGAAGCCGTGCAGGACACTTCTGATGAGCGCACACTCTTCCAGGTCGGCGATGTGAAGCAGGCCATCTACGCTTGGCGTGGTGGTGACACGCGTCTCTTTGACGATGTGGCTGCGCGCTACAACTCCGGCGCTGAGCAACGCATCCAAAAGCGCCCGCTGAATGTCTCATGGCGCTCTGGGCATGATGTCGTCGACCTAGTGAACCGTATCTTCGGTGACGCGGCGGCACTCGAAGAGATGAAGCTACCTGCGGAAACCAAGAACCGCTGGCTGTGGTTGGATCATCGCGTAGCGGGCATCCATGACAGGCTGCCCGGTTATGCCGCTCTGCTGAATCCGCAGCCGGAAGACGGTGAGAAGGTCCAGGAGTCAGATCGCTTCAAACTGATCTCCGGTTTGCTCGAAGAGATCCAACCCGTCACGCGCGGACTGAGCTGCGCGATCCTCGTTCAGGAAAACCGCACCGGACGTGCACTCGTGGATTACCTGCGCGCGCATTCGCCCTCGCGGATTCCGGTGATGTGTGAGTCGGAGATCGCCATCGCCACGGATAATCCTGTGACGCTGGCTTTGCTCAGCTTGCTGAAGTGTGCAGCCCATCCTGGTGACACGATGGCGTGGCAGCATCTTTGGATGACGCCCTTCCGCGCCGTCTTCGAAACCGCCGAGATGAACAACGGAAAGCTCGCCGCCGAGGTGCTTCGGCAGGTCTTTGACGACGGCTTCGAAGCCACGCTGAGACACTGGCAGCGTGAGCTTGTGAAGTCTGGTATGGACCTCGACACCTTCAGCCATCGCCGAGTCGAGGATCTAGCACTCGCCGCGCGCATCTTTGACCAAGGAGGCAGCCGGAATATCGACGAATTCCTCGCCTATGCCGAGGGCTACACCGTGCGTGAACCCGATACGCAGAACGCCGTTCAAGTGATGACGATTCACAAGTCGAAGGGCCTCACCTTTGACTGCGTGATCTTGGCGGACTTGGAAGGCAACTCGATGACGACCGTGCGTCGTGGTATCGGTGTGAAGCATGGCGAGAAACGCCACGTGCAGTGGGTCTTCGATCTGCCATCAAGTGACATCGTGAAGGCCGACCCCGTGCTCGGCGAATACCGAGAAGAGCGCGAGGCCGAAGCCGCCTACGAAGAGCTGTGCAAGTTCTACGTGGCGCTCACGCGCGCCAAACACGCGAACTACCTCATCGCCGAGCCGCGCAAGGAATCGTCGAAGTCGTACAACTTCATCAAGCTGCTCCAACTCACGCTCGGCGATGAAAAAGAGCCTGTGCCGACATACTTCGGCGATGTCCCAGCCGACATCGTCTATGAAAGCACCACGAAGGCGACGGATCGACGTTGGTTTGAAAATGTGAAGGCTAAGCCAACCGAGGACCCTAC
>JBIKIA010000211.1:0-7829 GCA_044361885.1 Prosthecobacter sp.
GGCTGATGGTGATCAGCGGAAGAATTTTTTCGCCTTCTCGAAGAAACTCTCCTCCATGGTGCTCGTCGGGTTTTCGCCAACGGCTTTGGCAAAGGCTTCGAGGTGCTCTTTTTGCTCCGCCGTCAGGCGGGTGGGCACGGCGATCTGGACGTGGACGTAGAGGTCGCCATGGCGCTCTTCACCGAGGCTTTTCATGCCTTTGCCCCGCAGGCGGAATGTGGTGCCGTTTTGGGTTCCTGCAGGCACTTTGAGCATGGCCTTGCCCTCAAGGGTCGGCACGGTGGTCTCGCCGCCGAGGGTGGCGGTGGTGAAACTGAGGGGCATCTGGCAGTGGAGGTCGTCCCCTTCCCTCTCGAAGATGTCGTGCGATTTCACATTCACGACGATGTAAAGGTCTCCAGCAGGACCGCCATGGACGCCGTAGTCGCCATTGCCACTGGAGCGGAGACGGGAACCATCTTCGATACCGGCTGGAATTTTCACGCGCAGCTTCGTGTGCTCGCGACTGCGACCGGAGCCGGAGCAGGCCTTACAGGGATCGCTGATGACCTCGCCACTGCCCTGACAGTCGGGGCAGTTTTGCTGGATCTGGAAAAAACCGCGCGAGGAGATGACTTGCCCAGCCCCACCGCAGGTGCGGCAGGTCTTTTTGCCCGAACCACTGGTGGAACCACTACCAGTGCAGGTTTTGCAAAGGTTGAGGCGGTCATATTCGATCTCACGCTCGATGCCATGCGCGGCGTCTTCGAGACTGATCTCGATGCCATAACGCAGGTCATTGCCACGCTGGGGGCCATCGCGACGACGTCCGCGGCCACCACCTCCACCTCCTCCTCCGCCACCACCGAAGAAGCTTTCGAAAACGCCGCCGCCACCGCCGCCACCGAAGACCTCACGGAAGATATCGAAAGGATCGTGGAAACCACCGCCGCCACCAGCGCTGGGGCCACCCATGCCACCGGCAAAAGCGGAGTGACCGTAGCGGTCATACGCGGCGCGTTTTTGATCGTCGCTGAGAATGTCGTAGGCCTCGCCAACTTCCTTGAATTTGTCCTCGGCGGTCTTGTCGCCGGGGTTTTTATCCGGGTGAAACTTCACCGCGAGCTTGCGGTAAGCCTTCTTGAGCTCGTCCGCAGAGACATCGCGGGAGACACCGAGGACTTCGTAGTAGTCGCGTTTTTCGGGCATCGTGTTTGGAATCGAAAGTGGGGATTGAGTGTGGAATTACGCTTCCACAGGTGCGGCAGGCGCTTCGGGCGCAGGCGAGGCGGAAACGATGACACTGGCCGCGCGCAGGAGGCGGTCCTTCAGGCGGAATCCGCGGCGCGTGACTCGCAAAACGGTGCCTTCGGCGATGTCTTCCCGCACTTCCTGGGAAACGGCATCGTGGAGATTTGGGTCAAAAGCTTTGCCAAGGGCCTCGACCTCCGTCACTCCCATGTCACGGAGGAAATCGGCCATTTGACGCTGCACCATGCTCATGCCCATGAAGATCATGGACTTTTCAGACTCCGCACGGGCGGCTTCGATGCCCATCTCAAAGTTATCCATGATCGGAATGAGGCTGCGCAGCAGGTCCGCATTCGCGTATGCGCGGGCTTCCTGGGCCTCGCGGGCGGTGCGTTTACGGAAGTTGTCCAGCTCGGCGGCATTGCGGTAGGCGAGGTCTTTCCACTGATTCACTTCGGCCAGTGCGGCCTCAAGCGGATCTAGGGGCGGGGTTTCAACCGTTGCCTCGACAGAAATATCGGCTGCCGGAATGGCTTCGGGCTGGGTCTCGGGGGTGGGACTCGGCTCGGTCATGGTTTTGGAGGGGGCTTTTTTGAAAAACAAGGAGGTAAGGGGGCGCGGAGTATGGGACGGTCTGGCGCGCAATCAAGCGGCGAGCGCTGGCAGGAGCCGATGCTTCCACTTACGGTCGGCTCAGGCCTTTTGAAGGACGACGAGCGTGATGTCGTCATGACCTCGGCGACCTCCGCAGAACTGGTCCACCTCGTCGATGAGGGCGTCGATCACGGCCTGCGGGCCCTGCGGAGCAAGGTCGGCGAGGGTTTTGTGGATGCGTTCCTCGCCAAATTCTTCGCCCTGCGCGTCCATGGCTTCGTTCACGCCGTCCGTATAGAGGAGGAGGGTGTCGCCGGATTCGAGCTGGAATTCGAGATCTTTGGTCACGCGCTCGAAGACGGCTCCTTTGTCGATCCCGACGGCGAGCCCGCCGCTGTTGAGTGTCTCAATCTGGCCGGTCTGCTTTCTCCACACAAGCGGGCGGGTGTGCCCAGCTCGGGCGAGCCGGAGACTGCTGCAATCAGGCGCGATCATGAGGTAGATCATGGTAATGAACATGTCCTCGCGAATGTCCGGGTAGAGATGGTGATTCACTGCCGCGAGTGTGGCGGCAGGAGCCATGCCGCTGCGGGCGCTAAAACGCAGAGTGCTGCGACACATGGCTGTGATAATGGCTGCAGCAGTGCCTTTGCCAGACACATCCGCGATGACTACACCAAGACTGCCATCGGTAAGCGGGATATAGTCAAAGTAGTCACCGCTGAGGACCTTGGCAGGGATGTTTTTGCCAGCGATGGTGTAGCCGCGAAACTCAGGAGAGCACTCAGGCAGCAGGATGCGCTGGATGTCGCTGGCACTGCGCAACTCGGCCTCGATCTGCTTCTTTTCGGCGGCAGCCTGATGCGCCATCGCATTCGCGAGGGCGAAGGCGCACTGCTCGACGAGCGAGCGGAAGACCTCGAAGTCATTGGTGCTGAAATGGCGGATGCCTTTCGGGGCGGTGACAGCGAGCACACCGAGCTTTTTCGTGCCCGAGTTCAGTGGACCGATCATGACCGTCGTGTCGGAATGGATGCTGCCGCCATGACCGCCGATGCGTGGCTCCTCAGCGAGATCTTCAATGATCTCGACTTTCTGACTCTGAAAAATGCTTCCTACTAGACCTTCACTGGCACCGATGGAGTGCAAGCGCAGGAAACTCAGCAGGGCCGTGCGATTTGAGCGCGCCATGCTGGCTATTCGCTCAGGCAGACCGACAAGCGGGACGCATTTGTCAGAATGATGGCGCGGCACGAGCGAACGCTCGGCACCGTCCAGCAGGTAAAGCGCGCCGCCCGTGCTCTCCATGACACGCACGGCCCCTTCGACGATCAAACGATACATGGCCGCCTGACTGTCCTCGCGCGAGATGGCCTCCCCAAGATCGTGCAGGAAGCTGAACATACGCCGCTCCTCCTCCACAATCGCCTGCTCTTCCTTGAGCATGCGCGTGATCGCCTCATTCTTTTCTTTCGCCGTGTGCAGCAGCAGGACAAGCACTGCCACGAGCGACAAAACGAGGAGGACGATCAGTACAGTGTTCATGCATGGGTGCCACGGGACGCGCGGGTGATTTTCGAACAACGGAGAGTGCGACTCTCCGGCGGCGTCCCAATGGCGTGATCAGGAGGTGGCAGCAGCGAGCGCGGGCTGTCCTCCTGAGGTGAGTTCCTTTTCCAAAAAATGTATTACATCGCGGAAGCGCGACTGGTTCTGACGACTGACATCCGAGAGCACTCGATGAGCAGTCAGCACATGCTCGGTCTGCTCCTCCTTACACGCAGCCCCCTTCTCTTCACAGCAGGAGAGTTCCTCGCAAACAGCCTTTCTCTCCTCCGGCCAGAGAGTTCCGGCGGTATCGACATCGAGAATGTGATTCAGTCCCAGGTCAGCGAGAAGTTGCTGATTGCGCGGGTTCGCATTCACCACACTGAGACTGCCGTCGCCCTTTTCTATGAGGTTGAGAGCCGTGCAGGTCAGAGTGCCCAGAAAGGTGGAGTCCATCATGGAGCAGTGCTCCAGATCCACCACGAGATCCTTGGTGCCTTCATCGAGCACCGTCTGAAAGGCACGCTTCACCTGAACGGAATTCTGGAAACTGCCACGTCCCTCCACACGAAGCCAAAAAACTTTGCCTATCCGGCCGACGAGAATGGTGGGGGCAGCGGGCACGGCAGGAAACGGGTGGGTTAAAAGACAATTAGCTTGGCCACACCTGCCGGATGCAATCCAAAGCACTGTCGGAAGGCGGAGTGGCAGGCAGGCGAGGGTTTCATCTTAAAACAGGGCGGCTTAATTCCAAAGGTAGGAGGCCTTGCTTACCAGCTCTTCCTTTCCGCGCATGAGGGACACGCGCCAGGATGTGACTCGCCCATTGGTGTTATATTCATCACCAGTGACTTGAAACTTCGTCGCATTCCAGCGGCCCACATCGTCGATACTCTCCTCCAGCACCTTGGTGGTGAGGCCCGTGTTCGCCTGACGGTATTCAAAACGGAGGGTCACAGGCTGGGAGCGGTCATCCACCTTCCAAAAGATGGTGTAGTAATGTCCACCGCGGTTCATCACCTCCGCTTTCGTCACCGCGCCGAAGAGATGATGCTGGCGCTCGAAATTGATGGCGGGGTCCACCACGAGGATCGGCTTGCTAGGCACAAGGTGGTAGTAATTGACCTTCGATATCCTGCCTCCGTTGCCAACAACGGCAGAAGAGCAGGAAATGAGCGTGGAGGCCGTCACTGTGAGCGCCAGGAGGCGGAGGATAATGCTGCGTGATCCGGGAGTCATGCGTGATACCGATTATCAGAGCGTAGTCCGCTCTGTCAACGTGTGGAATGACTATCTCACACGCCTCACCGACCAGAACAGGGCACAGAAGACCCACATCTGAATGGAAAGAAGATCGGATACTTCATCAAAATGCAGGTCATGTGATGAAAACCCATCCCGATCAAGATCGTCGGCCTTCGCCTGTCCGTCGGCAAAGCATTGCAGGTTCCATTTGATCTGGATCACCCGCAACAGCGCTGCGGACTGCAGCATCATTGCCCCGTAGCAGGAATGTGCCCCATTCAGTGAGTCCGATCCATTTCATCAGGAAATCATGGTGAAAAGGCAGGTGCTGGACCATGGCCAGCGAGGCCGCAAAAATGACAAAAACCGTCTGCGGGTTCAATTCTCCCCGCCCCCACCATCTCGATTCGCAAGATAGTGTGACTCAGATCGTCTCCCCAGCCACATATACCGGCATCAAACGCACCGTCGGCGTCGAAAGCGCACCGTGATCTGCGAGATGTCTCAGCGCCGTGATCAATCTCGAGGCGAGCTGCTTTGGCTCTGAAGTATAGCGTGACACACTCGGGCTCGTGGAATCAAGGATTGGATCACTGTCGCGCGCCAACACCGCCACATCCTGCGGGATGCGCTTACCTCGCCGCATGAGGTGCATCATCACCGTGAGCACATGCGCACTGCGGCCCACGATATAGGCCGTTGGTGGATTTGCCGACTTCAGGTTGTCATCAAGCACGCGGCAGAGCCCTGAGGTCGTCGCATCGTGGTGCAGCATTTTCAAAGCCGCTCCGGGCATCTGGCCGAGCGCCTCACGGAGCCCCGCCTCGCTCGCGATGTCGCCCCCGAGGTGACTATTCGGCAGCACGAGCGCGATTCGTCGATGCCCTTTCCGCCAAAGCAGCGCGCCAGCGTGTCGGCATGTCGCATGGAAATCTGAATCCACTGAGGGTAGGCTGACACCAGGAATCGATGAACCGAGAATCAGGCAAGGTAGATTCTGCGATTTCAACCAGCGCTGCATCGCCTCCTCCGCACTCAGCACAAGCCACGCGGATGCCGGATGCGCTGCGATAAACTGCCGTAGCCCGCGTGCTGGCGCACTCGTGTAGCAGCCCGGTGCGGCATGAAAGCGCACATCATATCCCGCAGCGCTGAGTTTTGACCGCAGCGTATCCATCACATAAGCGATGGGAGGTGGCATGGAGAGAAAGGAACCCGGTGTGAGAATGCCGATCACGCGACGTGGTGGCGATGCCTCGACGGCGGGCAATTGATTCGTGATCCTGCGCCGCTGACGCCCCTGCACCTCCAGCATCCCCACACGCTGAAGTTCATCCAATGCGCCGCGCAGAGTGCGGCGGCTGACTTGAAGCATCTCGCATAGCTCGCGCTCACCCGGCAGATGCTCATGCCAGTGACCCGCTTCAATGTTTTCACGCAGACTGCGCACCGTTTCCGAGACCAACGACTGGCGCTGCGGAAGCTGAAGGGAGGGAGAGGAAGTGGATGACATACGCTTTTGGTGCCCTGCTGTGACCAAGACTTAGCACTCGTCCCGCCCAGAACGCGAGTGCGAATATCGGCGCGTTATCCGTCGTTTGTTTCCCCCTATCATGACTGACCGCTACGCCAAATCCCGAGAGCTTTTCCATCGTGCCCAGAACAGCATCGCTGCTGGAGTGAACAGCGGCATCCGCAAGATGGAGCAGCCCGTGCCCCTCTACTTTTCTCATGGCAGCGGCTCCCGCGTCTGGGATGTCGATGGCAACGAATACATCGACTTCCAGATCGGCCAGGGCGCGCTGCTTTATGGTCACGCCCCCGCTGGCATGGCGGAGGCCATCGGCGAGCAAGCCAAGCTCGGCACCCACTGGGCCGCGCAGTGCGAGCTGGAGATCGACGTCGCCGAGCGTCTGCAAAAGCTCATGCCCGGCGCCGAACTCGTGCGCTTCAACAACAGCGCCACCGAAGTCGTCCTCTCTGCCTTCCGACTTGCCCGCGCTCACACCGGGCGGCCTTTGATCCTCAAGTTCGAAGGCGCATATCACGGCTGGGCCGATGAAGGCCTCGTCGGCTTCTGTCCCCCAGCGGATAAATGGGGCGATGACGAAGCCCCCACGCGCCTGCATCCCAGCCAGGGTGTGATCCCCGAAGTGCTCGGCACCTTCGTCGTCGCTCGCTGGAACGACCCTGCCCATCTCCGCCGCATCGTCGATGCTCATCACGGCCAGATCGCCGCCATCGTCTTCGAGCCCATCATGTGCAACACCTGCTGCATGGAGCCCGTTCCCGGTTTGATCGAAACCATCCGTGAGCTTTGCGACCGCGACGGCATGCTCATGATCGCCGATGAAACCATCACCGGCTTCCGTTTCGCTCCCGGTGGTGCGCAGGAGTATCTCGGCTTCACGCCCGACCTCACCATTTTAGGCAAAGCCATCGGCGGCGGCGTCCCCTTCGCTGCGCTTGTTGGCAAAAAGTCTGCCATGACAAAGATCATCGATGGCAGCGTCGTCCACGCTGGCACCCTCAATGGTAATCCACTCTGTCTCGCCGCCTCGAAGTGGTGTCTCGATCACGTCATTGGTTTGGGGCAAAGCCACCCTCAAGTCGCCAACGACCTCGGTCAGCAACTCATGACCGGCCTCCGCGCCCTCGCGGATAAACACAACATCCCGCTTCGTCCACAAGGCCCCGGCCCCGCCTTCCATGCCGTCATGCTCAAACCCGGTGCCACCGAAGGTCCGATCAACGACTACCGCGACTATGTCCGCCGCCAAGACGCCCCGCGCTGGACCCATCTCCGCACCTGCCTCCTCGAACAAGGCGTCCGTGCCATCGAGCGCGGCCTCTGGTTCGTGAGCCTCGCCCACCGTCAGCAGGACATTGACGAAGCGCTCGTCAAAGCCGATGTAGCATTCGCCAAACACGCCGCCGAGTGGAAAACCGCCTGATCAGCCATGAAGAAGCGCGTCCTCATCGCCGGCCTGTTCCACGAGACGCACACGTTTCTCGATGGCACCACCAGTCTCTCGGACTTCCAAATCCTGCGCGGTGAAGAGATGCTCCGATGCGAAGGCGATAGCTCTCCGCTCGGTGGTGTCCTCGCCTGTGCCCGGGAGTTCGGCTGGGAAGTGCTGCCCACCGTCGATTATCGCGCCCAGCCTAGCGCCATCGTCGAAGATGCCGCCATCGAAGTCTTCCTGTCCGAT
>JBIKIA010000213.1:0-7754 GCA_044361885.1 Prosthecobacter sp.
ACGGGTGAGATTGATCATGAGGCCACTATCAACGTCGCCAGTGTCCCACACCGCCCGCCCGATCTTGCGCAGTGATGGGCCGCGTTTGCCGAGTGGTCAGAGCCTGCTGCCGGTGATCCGCTTCTTATTGAAGTCGATAGCCTCAAAGCGCGTGTAGCTCTCGTCAAACGTCAGCACTGCCTTGCCGCCTTTGCGGATAAGTTCCACGACATGCAGGTCTTTGATCTTGAACTTTGCCACGAAGTTCGGGTGGCGAAAGCTGCCGTCCTCCATGAAGACGCACTCACGGTCTGGCACTCCCGCCTGGACATTCCGCCAGGACCATTTCGTGGCGAGCAGCAACTGGCGGAAGTGCTCGGTGGTGCCGACGCGCTCGGGAATTTCAGGTGCGGCCGCGAGCGTGAATAGCGGGGCGATGAGTGTCAGAAGAAAGGGGATGCGTTTCATGGCAGGGGACTTCTTTATCTAAACCAGCCGCGAATTCGATCAAACAAACCGGGGCCTCGTGGGCCAGTGGCACGTGGAGAAGAACTTGGCTGAGCGATCATACCGCTGTGAGCCTCGCAGAAACCCTGGGGCACAAGCTCGTAAGGCAGCTCGTCTTCATAAGCAGCTCCGACAGACTGACAGCCAGGCGTAGCGAGCTGGCTGCTGGTGCGGCAGAGGGCTACTTTTGTCAGAGGTGGTTCGGCACGAGGACCGGCGGGGATGTAGCCTAGCTCGACAGCCTTCTTCGCCACATCCGCCCAGATCGGGATGGACATGCGGCTGCCGTAGCCTTCGTCGATGATGGTTTCAGGCTTGTCCAAGCCGACCCACACGGCGCAGGTGATGCGGTCGGTGTAGCCAGCGAACCAGGCGTCTTTGTAGTCGTTCGTGGTGCCCGTTTTGCCACCACCGGGTTCTTTGAAGCCATGCTGGGAGCGGACGCTGGCGGCGGTGCCTTTGTCCATGACCTGACCGAGGATGCGGCGCATGATGTGCGCGACTCCGGGGGAGACGACATCGACCTCGATGACGCTGGCATCGAAAAGCACGTTGCCCGCTTTGTCGGTGATTTTGTGGATGAGGAAGGGTCGGCGGCGTTTGCCATCATTCGGGAAGATGGTGAAGGCGCTGGCGAGTTCGCGTGGATTGCCGGCGAGATTGCCGATGAAGAGCTGCGGATTTTTGACGACATGGTCACCGATGCCAGCATCGCCAAGCACACGCAGCACGCGATCTAGCCCGGCGTAGTTGCCGAGGCGGATGGTCATGGTGTTGCGGCTTTGCACGAGGCCGGCGGTGAGGGTCTGCTGGCCGAGAAATTTGTTATCTGAGTTCTGCGGATTCCAGGCGGGATCAGCACCCTCGATTTCGCCGGGACGGAGCGGGGCATCCTCAATCAAAGTGCCAGGCAGAAAGCCGCTGGCGAGGGCGGACGCATAAACGAAGGGCTTCACGGTGGAGCCGATTTGCCGCTGACCGAGTGTAGCGCGATTGAATTTGCTCTGGCGGTAGTCACGCCCGCCAACGAGCGCGAGGATGCCGCCGGTTTCGTTGTCGAGCACCGTGAGCGCACCTTGAAGATAGGGAGTGGAGGTGAGTTCGGTGGAGGGGTCCCAGGTGGCGTCGAAGCTGGCTTTCGATGGGTGCTTGTATCCCGGCAATTTTTCCACTGCTGCGAGGCGCTTCTCCACGGAAGCTTCGGCAGCACCTTGAAGTTCCTTGCTCAGGGTGGTGTGTACGAGCAGGCCGCCATCCTCAATCTCATGCTGTTCGAGCAGGCGGTCCAAGTCTCGCCTGACGGAATCAAGCGCCCAGTCGCCCTGGCTTTGGAAGAGCGGCTGCGCACGCATGGCAATGTCGGCGTATCTCGCGGCGAGTTCCTCCTCGGGCGTGATCATTTTCAGTAGCAGCATGCGCTGGAGCACATCGTTCCGTTCCTTGATGGCACCGTCGAAATTACGGAACGGCGAGAAGCGCACCGGGCTGCGGATGATGCCGACGATCATCGCGCCTTCGCTCAGGGTGAGCTGGCTGGCGTGTTTGCCAAAATAGACCTGGCTCGCGCGCTGGATGCCATAGACGCCGGTGCCGAAGAAGATGCGATTCACGTAGTGCTCGATGATCTGGTCCTTCGTCCATACGCGCTCGATGCGCCGGGCGAGCATCATCTCCAGCATCTTGCGATGGAAGGAGCGGTCGTTGAGGTCGGGGTAGCTGTTGCGGGCGAGCTGCATGGTCAGCGTGCTCGCGCCCTGCACGACCCGGCGTTCCTTGATGTTCCTGACAAAGGCGCGCGCAACGCCGACGTAGTCGATGCCGCCGTGATTGTAAAAGCGCGAGTCTTCACGAGCGAGCAGCGCCTTCACGAAATCTGGCGAGACCTGGCTGAGAGGCACGACAATGCGATTTTCCCCATGCATGCGCCCGAGCAGCTCGCCTGCGGAATCGAGCACCATCGTTCGTTCAGGCATCTGACCGAGTGCGGCGAGGTCGTACTTCTTCGCGAGCTGCGAGTAGATGCCGATCACCACCGCAAGCGCCACTGTGCCGAGCAAGCTGACACCCATAATGCCAAACACCGCCCAACGCCGCCATTGGCTCCAGCGCGAGACACGGGGTGGCGGACGATGCGGGGCGGAGGCTGGGCTTTTCTTCATGGAGGGGCGGGTTCAGACGCCAATCGGCATCATTCCATTCTAGAATAGCTTCTGGCAAGACTTGCCTCGTCTGGTTTGTCCGCGTCGTTTTCGGTCTTGCCACGCACCCACAAGTTGGTGTGTTATCCATGCATGACCTTCCTGACACGCCGTCGCGTCCTTGCCACAGCCGCATCGGCATTGCCTTTTATCCGACTGAGCGCGGAGGAAAAGACGACCTCGCCGTGGCAGGCGAAGCTGGAGGCCATTCGAGTCAAACATGAGCTGCCCGGCCTCGGCGGAGCCATCGTCACAAGTGCCGGGCTGCGAAGCTCCGCCGTTTGCGGCGTGCGCAAGGCTGGGACTGACATCGCGGTCATGCCAGATGACCTCTGGCACCTCGGCTCGAACACGAAAGCCATGACGTCCACGCTTGCCGCCATCGCCGTCGAAGCGGGGAAACTGAAGTGGGAAAGCACACTGGGGGAGGTTTTCCCGAAGCAGAAGGATCTGAAAAAATCTCCACTCGCCAAAGCCACCCTCACCCAACTCCTCAGCCACTGGTCGGGCCTGCCTGCGAATGCCATGTGGGGACTCATCAAGTTCGCGGGAGGAGATCTCCGCCATCAGAGAGAGACTGCGCTACAACTCGCCGCGCGGACACCGGACCTGCCGGAGCCGGGCAAAGAACACCTCTACTCGAACTGGGGCTACGCTCTGGCCGGACACATGCTGGAGCAGGTGTGGGATGCACCCTGGGAGACGCTCATGAAACAGCGCGTCTTCGAGCCGCTCGGCATCACTCACGCGGGTTTTGGTGGTGCGGGAACGCCGGGCAAGATCGACCAACCCTGGCCGCACAATCGCGACGGCAAGCCCACAGACAAGAATGGTCCCGACATGGACAATGCCGCCGTGCTCGGCCCGGCGGGTACCGTTCACATGCCGCTCAGTGATTGGGCCAAATTCATCGCCGAGCACCTCGCGGGGCGTGCTGGCAAAGGCAAGCTTCTGAAAACCACGGCCAGCTATGAGCATCTGCACACGGCCACCCAAAGTGGTGAACCGTATGCTTTTGGCTGGCTCGCCGTGGAGAGGCCGTGGGGCGGTCACGTCCTCAATCATAATGGCAGCAATACGATGAATCACAGCGTCGCCTGGCTGGCACCTGAGAAGGACTTCGCGGTCATCGCCTGCACAAACTCCGGCTCGGATCGGGCTGCCAAGGCTCTGGATGACGTCGCGGGACTGCTGATCCAGGAGCACACGGCGAAGTAGAACTTCCCGAGAGGGTGTTTTGCCATCGGGTGACTACGACGTTGCTTCTCGGCGCGCCTCGGGCACTTTCCGCGCGCTTTGACGACAACCCAGGACAGGTATTTACAGACCGGACTCGCAGGATCTTTTGTGATCCATGCGCTGGTGCTGCTGTTCTTTACCTGGTTCCTGAACAGTGAGGCTGGGCGCCGCCTGCTTGAGCCGCCTGAGGCTGCTGCACCGGTGGAGGAGCAGAAGGAGGTGACGATGATCTTTCCCGAGATGGTCATCCCACCACCGCTTCAGCCGAAGCCCAAAGCCTACATCCGCACCACGCAGAATCAGGCCGCGACGGTGAAGCCAGCGGGGGGTGCTTTTGAATCCGACCGCAACACCATCGCCGCCAGCAAACTGCCGCCGAAGGCCGATGCCACGCTGATGATGCCCACCACGAATGGCGATGCGCCAACGAAGATGGAACTCGCGAACCGCGACTTCCGCGACGGACTGATCAAAAATGACGCCGTGGCTGCTGTGCCTGCGAACGCCACGCCGCTCGACATGCGCCCGCCCGCGCCAAATTCGCCGCCAAGCATCCTGAAACCTCAGCCAGTCACGCCACCCACACCCGCGCCGAAGCAGGTGGCCAAGGCCACACCTGCGGACACCACGCCGCTGGCCAAGATGATGGAGGAGATGGACAAAGAATCCGCCCGCCTGGACACCAACCGGCTGCCATTGGAAGTCAGGAAGCCTGAGCCCATGAAGCCGGAGGAAGCACCACCGCCGAAGCCGCAGGTGCGCGCGCCATCGGATGAGTCGCCACCAGTTCCCAAAGCCATCCCCGTCACTGACGATGTCAAAGCCACGGCTGGGAAGCCCGAGAAGGATGCCTTCAGCCCCTTCACCCGCATGGGGAAGAACGATGGCGCGATCAGCCGCGAGGGGGATGACGCCGTGGATGCAGTGGCCACGCCACGCGGGATTTACATGCGTCAGGTCACTGGCGCCGTGGAGAAAAAATGGCACCTCTACGTCCGCCTCGCGCGTGACTCCGTGACCTATGGTCGCGTGCGTTTCCGCTTCTACGTAGATCAGCGAGGCACGCCTCAGGATCTGAAAATCCTCTCCGATGCCCGTGATGCCGATCCGCGCATGAGAGAGATCACGCTCCGTGCCATCCTCGATGCCGACATCCCGCCGATCCCGGCGGAGCTCATCCCCGAACTCGAAGACGGGCGGCTGAAAATTGAGTACGAAGCCATTGTATATTAGACGCGTGCAAGTCCACACTCTCGATCTCCACTTTCAAAACACGCCCGGCCTCATCGCCGCCTACATCATCGAATCCGCAGGCGAGCTGGCGCTCATCGAGACAGGTCCGGGCTACACGCTGGAGACGCTGCGGGCAGGCATTCGCGGGCTTGGACTTGATGAAAAGCAGATCCGCCATGTCTTCGTGACCCACATTCACCTCGATCACGCGGGCGCGGCAGGGTGGTGGGCACAGCAGGGGGCGCAGGTGTATTGCCACCCGAGCGCTGCAAGGCATCTCGTCGATCCCTCGCGGCTGATCGCCAGTGCGCAGATGATTTATCAGGAGCACATGGACTCCCTCTGGGGTGCGATGTTACCCGCGCCTGCCGAACGCGTGACGCCTCTCCAGGATGGCGAAAGCGTGCTCGTGGGAGAGGTCGAGATCATCGCCTGGGACACGCCCGGTCATGCGCGCCATCACCATGCCTTCGTGGTCGGTTCCGTCTGCTTCACGGGAGATGTGGCCGGGATGCGGCTGCCGGGGAGCGATTACCTCTCCGTAACTGCCGCACCTCCGCAGTTCGAGCCGGTGTCCTACGTCGCCTCGGTGGACCGCATCGCGGCCGCGAATTTTGAAAAGCTTTACCTCACCCACTTCGGGGAGGTCACTGACGTCGCCGCGCATCTCGCCCGATACCGCCAACGCATCACGGAGGTGTACGAGGCCGTTCGTGCTGATCACGAGGTCGGCTGCGACGAAGCCGAGAACCGCCGCCGCTACACGGCACGGGAACAAGCGCTCGCCGTCTCCCTCGGCGTCAGCAAAGCCGACTGGCAGCGGCTGGAGATGTCCAACAGCACAACCATGTGTGCCGATGGCGTGCGACTCTGTGTGGAGAAGGGCAGGTGAACTTACACTTCCACCTCAAAGATCCCTTCGATCTCCACAGCGATGTTTCCTGGCAGTGATCCCATGCCCACGGCGCTGCGGGCGCCGATGCCAGCGTCTTCGCCCCAGATCTGCGCGAAGAGCTCGCTGCATCCGTTGATGACCTTCGGGTGGTCGGCAAACTCGGGTGTGCTGTTCACCATGCCGAGCAGCTTCACCACTCGCTTCACGCGGTCGAGACTGCCGAGTTCCTTCCGCAGTGTCGCCAGCAGGGCGAGGCCGGTTTGACGCGCCGCAGCATTGCCCTGGGCGAGATCGAGGTCATCTCCCACGCGACCCCGGATCATCCCGCCATCGGCGAGATAAGGTCCGTGACCGGAGATATAGGCCACATTGCCGACGATGACGACGGGCTTGTAGATGCCGCCTTTCGGCGGTGCGGGAGGGAGCGTGATGCCAAGGGCGGTGAGTTGGGATTCAGCGGACATGATGGAGATGATTACGCCCTCCATGCTGCCCATTTTCCAAACACGACTCAATCCCAAATCTCAGGCATCATCAAAGAGATGCCGGTTTTTCCAGAAATAGCTAAAGCCGGAGACAACGGTGAGCACCGTCGTGATGCCGACAATCGCCGCGCCCACCCACCAGTGGGCGGGTGATGGCTCCAGCCAGGGGCGCAGGAAGCCAAACATCACCTCTGCCGAGGCGGAACTGAGCAGGAAGTAGAGCACCGTGATGATCTGCCAGGCCATCTTGTGCTTCCCGAGACGCTCGGCTGCGAGCACGACGCCTTTTTGCACCGCGATGAGCCGGATGCCGGTGACGAAGAACTCGCGCCCGAGGATGGCGATGGCGATCCAGGCCTTCATCTCCGTGCGCTCGACGAGCAGAATGAAGGCGGCGGCGATGAGGACCTTGTCCGCGAGTGGATCGAATAGCTTGCCGAAGTTCGTGACCAGATTCCGCGAGCGGGCGATCTTTCCATCCAAGTAGTCCGTGAACGATGCTGTTGAGAAGATCAGCAGCGCCGCCGTCATGGCCTGGGACCACGGGATGTAAAAGCACACGACGAATGCGCCCGTGAGGATTAGGCGGGAGACGGTGAGCTTATTCGGCAGGTTCATGCAGGTTGGGCGAAACTGTGTAGCGAGAGGAACGCGTGGATGTCAAACATCCGCTTCGCTTTGTGACGAAAACATCACCGCACCAGCAGATGATGCTTGGTCTTCCCGTGGCGCTGTTTGTTCGTGAGCGGCGGGAGGTCGAGGTAGAAGAGGTGGCGCAGGGCCTTGCCGTGATGTTTTAAAATTTTGCCGCACTCTTCCTGGAGGGCTTGCCAGCGTTGCCACGGGTGCTGTGGGGCGTGAATGATGTGTCGCAGGAGGCTGAGCCACTCGATGTAGGCGCGGGAGATGTCGCCCTCGGCCACGTCCTGCTGGCGGAGTTCGCGGGCATCGGGGCTTTCGGGGTGGAGCAGGGCATCCAACAGTTCGGCGGTACCTTCGCCATAGTCGGGTGGCAGGCCGTGCTCCAGGTAGCCCTGGTGATTGATGAAGCCGTAGGTGTTCCGGCAGATGGCACCGAGGCGCTCAGAATCACAGGCCATCGGCATGTCGAACTTCGTCCCGCCACGCAGGTTCGCGAGATGGCGGACGAGGTCGTCGATGGGGTAGCCGTCGTCTTCCAGGGCGGCGGCGATGGCGAGCCCTTCGCCGCCTTGGAAG
>JBIKIA010000214.1:0-7748 GCA_044361885.1 Prosthecobacter sp.
CAGGGCGAGTTCCAGACTCCGGGTTGTTTTGTTGAACATGGCACCTTCTCAACGAACTTCATGAACCCGTCTGTCAATGGACGCTCTATTTGCGAAAACACCGCTTAATGCATCTGCTTGCGCTGGCGAATACCCCAAGTTCATGAGCTTTTGCTGTTCCGCATCGACTGCAAGCAGGAATATTTCATTCCAATTTTTGCCTTGGAGGGCAGTTCTCACAGCGCAAATCTCCTCATCTCCGAATCCTCCATCCAAGGAGAAAAAGACTTCTGGGTTCTTCCTAATTGCCTCTACACGGTCATCCAGTTTTTTGTGCCGTATTGTTTCTTCCTCTGTCTGCTCAGATTCATATTGTTCTATTGAGATGCCTAACAGAGCTTCCAGACAATCCACTTTGCCTGTTTTCGACAGCTCAGTAGCTGTATCATTGATGTCCCGTTTTGCCCGACCTCTCTTGGTTCGTTTAGGTGCACTCATAATGAGCAATATGATGACAGTAGCGGACAAGCCAAAGTGTGATCAATTAAATTGAAGCTGACAGCAGACCCACGAAAGCCTTTGGTGTGACGGTTTTTTTCTTGTCGGCGTAGATGGCGCTGGTGATGCGGATGTCTGAATGGCGAAGGTAACGACTGGCCTCGAAGATGCCGTGCTCGCTGGCGATGATGCTGCCGATCTCTTTACGCATGGTGTGAAGCGGCTTCATGGTATCCACGCCCTGAAGCCTCAACCACTCATTCACGCGCTCAAAAACGGCATTGCAGCGGTAGCAGCGGGCGGTTCTCTCGGCACGGGGCGCATTCGGGCTTTCGATGACAAAAAGGGACTTCGGATTGCTGGCGCGGAAGCCTTTGAACAAGGCGGCCGTATCTGCGTCCAGGTCGATCACGCCTGCGCTGTCTTCACTCTTGAGTTGGTGATACTCGGTGTTCTCAATGTGCAGCAGGCCGCGGCTGAAATCGAAGGTTCGCCATAGCAAATGGTCTATTTCTGAGCGTCGCAGGCCGCAGACGAGTGCGAGGATGAGCACCTTGAAGGCTTCGGGTTCGTTCTCGGCCAACTCGTCTTTAGCCCTGGCAAGGATGGCGTAGGCGTCCACTTTGGAGACATAGCGCAGCGAGGGGCCTTTCTCCATGCCCACGTCATCGAAGGGCAGGGGGCGTGGAACAGTGATCTTTTGCTCTACGAAAGGGAGCACCTTTTTGCCAAACAGCGCCTTGGCATTCCGAATGAGGGAATTGACGGTCGTGATGGCCCGGCGTTTCGCCAGTGGGTCAGCCTCCGCTGCCCGCAGACGGCGGTTTTTCCAGGCCTGCACATCGGCAGGCAGCAGCGAGGCGAGGGGGACGGCGTCCACCCGCTCCCGCCATTCCTTTGTGCCGCCTTTGAAGGCATCGAACTTCCGCCCGTCCTGAATCCCGGCCACTTCTGACACCACGCGACGGAATGCTTTGGAATAGGCCTCCAGTGAGTGTTTGCGGGCGCTGGAGGCGGCGCAGGCGGCTTCGATGAGGGCACCCACGGTCGCGGGCTTGCTAGTGTCACGCAGCGTTTCGGGCTTGTGCTTCGCGATGGCAGCATCCCATCCCAGCGCCACCACGTCGTTGTAGATTTTGGATGCCTTCGCGGCGGCTATCGCCTTGTTCGAGGTTCGCAGGGGGAAGAACTCGCGCCTGCCCTGTGACTGGATGCGGCAGGCGAAGGCTCCCCCCCACCGTGCATCCGAGACGAGCTTGCCAGCTTGGAGCCAATACCGGCTGTCACCCTTGCCCAGCGTTTTGCCCTTCGACATCACCACTGCCATTCCACTGCCACTTTTCGTGTTCACCACTGCCATTTCTTGTTCGCTCAAGTTTGCATCATGTGAGGCTTGGATGCCTGATATTACTTGGTTCCGTGAGTTCATGAGAGATCGTTGGTGAGCATGAGGAAACATGCAACTGAAAGACTGTAAATCTGCTGGATTACGCCTACGCTGGTTCGAACCCAGCCCTACCCACCATTTTTATTCTGAGTAAGTTGCAGAGATAATCCTCGCCAAATTGGCGAGGCTTTTTTTGGTCTAGTCAGCTCCTGACTTTGTCGAGTGACTACATTTGATGTTAGATGGACATGATGCCTTCCATGTAATGTCTATGGCACTGCCGTCACTGGAGGTGGCAGGCCGAGGGCGCGGGCTGCGCGGACGATGACTTCTTTTTCGATGCCACCGGTGAGGTGGAATTTGCGCAACTCCTGCTGGATGTCGGCGAGACGGCCCCAGGCGGCGTAGAGATCAAAGATCACGGCAGCGGCTTCGTTGGGCATCGTCCAGACATCGCGCAGCAGGCAGGTTTCGGCGGCCTCGAACTCGCGGCGTTGGAGGAGGAAGCGCGCCCACGCGGCGGTGAGATCAGGCTGCATCGAGTTTGTGGACTGAAGCCGGTCGAGCGCGGTCTGATACAACTCGCGGGCCATCTCGGACTCGCCGCACTCCTCCAGCACCTGCGCCCAAACGACGGTCTGTGTTCCGCCAGGCACGGGCATCCGCACGATTTCAGCAAAGAGCTCCTGCACGATGACGCGGTCCTTCAGCGCATGGGCCACGCGCAGCATGAGAGGCTGCTTTCGGCTCTCCAGCCGCATGGAGGGGAGATCCTGCATGACGAGACAGGCCTGCCAGGCGAGACCCGGACGTTCCTTCTTTAAAAGCGTCTCGGCGGCGAGCTCGATGCACACACGGTCGCTGTCGATGACGTTCTGCCAGCCGAGCGCGAGATCATCGGCAAAAGAACTGGGTGCCCCAGTGGCAAAGGCACTGAGCGCGAGTGCGGCAAGCGGACGATCCGTGCCCGCGCGTGTCTCAGCGCGCAGGATGGGCAGCCAAGCATCGCGATGTTTGCCGCCAGCTTCAATACTCATCCAGTCGGCGAGCTGCTGGAGGGCTTCGCGGCTGCGATTGCGCACACGGAAGAGCGCGGCGACCTGCGCGCGGCCTCGCTCGGGCGACCATGTGGGATCGGCGGCGAGGAGGCGTAGCAACTCCAACCGCAGGCGGAAGCGCTCGGCATCGTCCTTCACGCTGCGCTCGGCCTGGGTGAGGAAGTTCAGTCCCTCGGTGCTGCGTGAATGCGTGCGGCAAAGTCCGGCGAGATGCGTGATGGCATCGATGGCTTTGAGATCGACGGCGATGGTCATCAATTCGCGAAACTCCTCCCAGCCACCGGCTTCGGCGACGAGTTGAGCCCGCAGCTTCAGTGCTTCCCGGCCCTGCGCGCCAGACTTCTCCACGAGTGATACCTGACGCAATGCTTCGAGAGCAGCGGTGGGTTTCTTTTGCTTCACCAAAAGCTGGGCCCGATGCACGCAGCTCTCGGCATCTGGGATGATGCCGCTCTCCGTGTTTGCGACGAAGGCTTCGTGCAGCCGATTCCACGCAGCGAGCGCGAGAGTGTCCTGGCCGAGTTTTTCATAAAGCAGCGCCAGCTCGCGAAGGTAAGGCACCTCTTCAGGGATGCGGCCCTGACGAACGGTGGTCACGGTCGGCAGGTAGCCACGACGATGCAGTTCGGCCACGTCATACTCGAGCGCGAGGAAATGGGAGTGCTTCTCCCGCAGCACTTCATCGCCGGGCTGCGGCGGCTTGTAGGGCGGCTCGGCTTCGAGGAGCTGGAGGGTGAACTTCAGCCCGATCTTCGTGTCGAGCGATGCCTCCGCCACGCGGATGAGCCACTGCGCATACTCGGGATTCGCGGGAGCTCGACCGGGAAGCGTGGCATAGACTTCGATGGCTTCACGCGACATGCCGGCAGCTTCCAGACGGCCGCCGAGTTCACTCAGCGTGTCCACGGAGACCTCCTGGCGCATGTCCACACTGGCGAGATGCTCGCGCAGCAAACGCAGCCGCGTGGGGTAGTCCACCTCACGCATCTTTTGAATGAGATGCCCAAGACGCCACTCGCCAAACTCAAGCCCGGAGCGCGAACTTAGCGCCACACCGCCCCAGCGCTCGGCGAGCTTGTCATTCACCTGCCGCACCATCTGGCCCATGCCTTCATTGGTGAAGCGCGCCTGAATCTCCCGTGTCTCCTCCCACATGCTGCGCAGATGCATGGGCTCTTCATAGCGAGGCGAGCCCTGTGGCATGAGCATCCCGCGTATCTCGCCCATATTCCGTGCTGGGAGGAAATCGCCGGTGATGAAGTTCTCCATCTCCGCCGCCGCTTTGTCCGGGGCACCGGCGAGACCCGCCACGGCGGACTTTCGAAGGCTGGTCATGCCTGAACTCGGTGTGCTCTGGAGATGATTCCAGGCGGAGCGCACATTTTGTTCGCACTCTCCGGCGCTGATGGCGAGACGATTCGCCGCGCTGAGGCTGAAGAGGTAGGGGTCATAGGTGCCGCGATACGCCTCCGGCTGCACCGGGCCGCGCACGACACGCCCGAGATAATCACGCGCCAGATCCCAGCGCTCCGCCGCCTCGGCGATGCGGGCCAGGGAGAAGACAAAGGCGCTGCCGAGAGCGGGGTTGTGAAGGCTGACGCTCTCCCCGAGTTCCAAGGCCTCGATGTAGCGCTGCTGATCCTGAAGACGGCGCATGACATCGAGCACGGAGACGCTGTGCACGGTGCCGAGCTGCGCGAGTTCGCCTTTGGCAAAGCGGAAGCTGTCGATGTCCGCGAGGATGGCGGAGACGCCGAGGAGCATGCGCTGTCGAAGATCGAGGATCTCTGTGTCCACACCGGTCTGTGTAGCCCAGCGCATGGCCTCGCTCATGCCGCCAGAACGCAGGGTGAGCCAGAGATGGCAGAAGCTGGCTTCGAGTGTGGAGCGGCCTTTCATCACTGAGGTGAGCTGCTCACGGAATGCTTTCCCCTCCCCGGCGTAGTGGAGAGCCCAGAGTTTCTCGACGGGTGATTTGAAAGCAGAGGCTTCCTTCAGCCAGGCCTGCGCCGAACCTTCGCCTCGCTGCATTCTGGCGAGTTCCTCGATGGTCCGCAGCCGAACCAACGGCACGTCATTGGGAAGGTCGAGGAATTCAGGCCGAGGAAGGCTGAGGTAGGTGCGTAGCGCGGTGACCTCGGCGCTCTTCAGCGCGGGCACCGTGTCCAGTCCGGCGAGGATTTCTGTCACTGGACCGGGCGTCCCGGACTTCCGCTGATCGGCCAATGGCAAGGGCAGGCGCTCGGGGGGAACGCTCGTTGGAGGCATGAATGCCTGGCTCGCGGTGCGGGTGAGGATCTCGCGCAGATATTTCTCCGCAGCGGCATCATCTGCCAGACGCAGGCATTTCAAAGCGAGCCGAAGATGGGATCGTGCATCCCAGGAGCGCACGCGGGCGATCTGCTCATAGACACGACGCTCAGCTTCATCCTGACCGGTGGCACGGTAGTGCTCGGCGAGGCCATCCAGCGCCGCTGCATCCTGGGAGAAGCGGCTCTCCAACCGACGGCGGACACGGTCGGCTTCGGCGATCTGGAAGGTCTGCTCCAGCATCTCGACGAGGCGACGCGACTCCGCCGCTGCTTCAGCAGGCCCGGCGCTGGCGGCGATCTGCTTCTGGAAATAGATCGCTGACTTCAGATCCGAGACGCGCAGCGCAGCCTCGCGAAGTTGATCGAGGGAGAAGGGTGTGTCCGGTGCGGTGTAGTAGGCCTGTTTCATCGCGGCAAAGGCCTTCGGGGCATCGCCTTCGCGATCATAGACGTTGGCGATTGCTTCGTGGTAGAAGCCATCGAAGGGATGCTTTTTCACCAAGGTGAGAAGCGCTTCCTTCAGCAGCTTGAGGCGGTCTTTGAGAAGATCTGCGGGCAGCTCGCCACCAGATTCACCTGCCCAGAGCAGACGGTCGAGGAAGCGTTTAAAAGCCTCGCGGCGGCGTTTCACATCCGTCTCCTGCTCGACGATGCGGAGCTGGATCTGCACATGCTCGGGAAGCTTTCCACGTTGGAGCAGCATCTCCGCGTAGCGCTGCATGAGTGCCACTGCTGCGCCGCCGGTGGCGCGGTCGATGGCCTGCTGCCAGAGTTTTAAGGCATCCTCGGGTCGGCGTTGCAGTGTGTAGCATTGCGTCAGGGCATTGAGCAGTTGCTCCGACTCTGGGGCCTCACGATACGCACGCTCTAGCAGCACCGTGGCGGCCCGGCCTGACGGGGGCGAATCGGCAGCGAGACGCCAGCCCGTGCGCTCGGCGGCGAGACCGACATTGACGGCGCTGGACGCAGTCTGTTCGTCCTCCAGCAGCAGTTCACTGAGGCGCAGCGTGTAGCGGATTTTGTTTCCATGGTCGCGCCCGATGAGACGGCGCAGCACCCGCATGGCCAGGGCGGAGTTTTTATCCGTCAGGGTGAGTTCCAGCAGCAGCTTCTCTGCTTCGATGGAAAGCTCCCGAGGCTTGCCTGTGGCGGGATCGATCTGCAAAAGGCGGAAGGCGGCGTAGGCTTCCTCAAACATCTCCGCCCGCACGGCCCACCAGGCGGCGCGGAAGAGATGGAGTGTGGAGTTCGCGGCATCGACTTTCTTCGCGGTCATCAAGCGCTCAACCATCGCACTGACCTCTTCAGACACTGGCAGCTTTTCAGTAGGCTCATCAGCACTGCTGGCGAAGCCTTTGCCGGTGAAGACTTCGGGCAATTGGAAGTCTCCACCGCTGCCGCGCTGCTTGGCCGCTTCCTTTTTCTTTTCACCGAGAAGCAGGGAGTAAAGGCGCTCGTCCACGTCGATGCCTTGTTCTTCCGTCTTGCTCGAATCCCAGGCTTTCTCCAGCCAGGTCAGTGCTTCCTCCGTGTCGCCATGCTCAGTGAGGAGGTCGGCGAGCCGGAGGAACTCATCATGTCCGGCATTGGCTTTGCCTACCGCTTCGCGGGCCAGGATGATGGCGCTGTCGAGATCACTACCGGAAGCCATGAAAGAAGCCGCGTCGTTGAGGCGGCGCTGGCGTTCTTCGTCGTTCGGCGCCGACTGGGTGAAGCGGCGCAGCAGGGCGTCCGCCGCGGCCATGTCTTTGCGGGCGCGGTGAAAGGCCGCCAGCTCAAACACACCCTCGGCACGCGAGGGATCACGCTCGACACGCTGCTTGAGGATGAACTCGATGATCTCATCCAGCGTGCGCTGCTGGGCAAAGGCGAGCGCCTGCTTTTCCACCTCAACGCTGCTTTTCTGCGTCTCCAGAAGCTTCCGCAGCCGTGCGATGGCCTCGCTTTGCCGACCACTCCGCAGATCCGCTTCACAGCGCAGGAAGACGATGGCGGGGAGGTCTGAACCATCTCCCTTGAGACGTTCATCGAGAAGTTTCGCGGCCTCGGCGTTGCCATCATGATCGAGCAGGAGGCGGACGAGCTCCCAGCGGTAGTCGTCCACCTGCGGCGCGGTTTTGACGAGCAGGCGCATCGTCTCCACATGCGCGTCGGAGTCGGCGGTGATCTCCTGGAAACGGGCGAGGTCGCGCAAGGCCTGCTCGGTCACAGGCTTCGCGGCAGCGGCTTTGGTGAGCTGTTGGCGAAGGTCTTCCAGCGTGCCGAAGCGCTCATGCAGACGCACGCGACGGCGAAAGAAGTCGGTGTAGCGCGTGTCACGGAAGTCGAGCAAGGCCTGGCCTTTTTTCAGCGCGGCCTCGGCTTTCTCAAACTGATCCGCATGCTCGTGGATGCGCGCGAGATCGTAGAGGGCATCGAGCCGCTTCTGGGGATCGCTCTGATCGGCGAGCTGGATGTAAAAGGCTGCTGCACGCTCAGGGAAGCCTGCACGGAGGATGAGTTCGGCGACCTGCC
>JBIKIA010000215.1:0-7744 GCA_044361885.1 Prosthecobacter sp.
TACTTCAATCGTGACCCTGGTGCCGCCCTTCGCTCCGGGGATTGGAACCTCGTCGCCCGCACCACCGGCTTCCAACCCGCAGGCCACAACTTCACGCCGGAGATGATGGAACTCGTCCGCAGCCGCACCTTCGACACCTTCGAGCTGTTCAATCTCAAAGCCGACCCCGGCCAGCGGAATGACGTTGCCACCCAGCATCCAGAAAAACTGGCGGAACTCAAAAAGCAACTCCTCGACTCCCTCGCCTCCGCCCGCGCGGAAGGCCCTGACTGGCGTGTGGCCAAATGATGCCTGTCTCATCGTCCAACTGCCGAACTTTAATCCATCGCACGAATGTTTGATCGCTCCTCATTCTCATCCATGAAACCACTGCCCCTCCTCCTCGTTTCCGCCATCTTCTCGTTCACCACTTACGCAGCGGAGGAATCTCCCGAGGACGCGAAGATTCGCGCCTCCATTGCGCTTGGCGGTGACTTCAAACCGAATCCGAAAGTCGGCGCGTTTGTCGTCGTGGGACATGGAGCGCGCATCATCACGTCGAAGGACGACGGCAAGACGTGGAAGCAGGCCTTCTTCGCCGCTCCTGGAGCCGATCACGGCCCGTGGGCCACGAAAACCGTCGCCTACACCAACGGCGTCTTCGCCGTGCCTGTGGCCTGGGGCGGACCGACGATTTATCTCGCCTCGGACGATGCTGTGAACTGGCGTCACCTCACCAGCGGCGCGACCAAGCTGCCACAAAGCAATGGCGATCCGCGCTTGATGACTGGCTTCACCTGGGGCCTGGCGGGAGGCAAGGGTGCCTTCGTCTCCAGCGGCTACATGACCTTCAGCGCCACGGCGGACCTCGGGAAAACATTCACCACCTTCGGCATCTGGGGCGCATTCAAGGACGATCCGCGCGGCAAGCCCAACACGCATCACATCGGCGCGGTGTATTGCGGCGATGCGAGCGGGCGCTTCCTCGCGCTCGGCGACAATCGCGGCGACTCCAGCCCGAAGTTCGGCCATCTCTTCGCCAGCGATGATCTCGGCAAGACGTGGAAATGGCTCGCACCGAAAGGCCTCGACGCCTCCACCGGTCGCGGCGCGTTGACATCCAACGGCAAGCTGCTCGTCATGACCGACCCCATCGCCGCGAACGCGTGGACGAGCGCCGATGCCGGTGAGACGTGGGACGGCCCGCACGCCACCGGCGCGGAGCGCGCCGCGCTCAGCGCCGTGAACGGCGAGTTCTGGCTGTGTGGAAGGAAATCTCGCGCCAGCAGCGACGGCAAGGTCTGGCGCGACCTCCCCGCCGCGGTCCCCGAAGGCCAGGTGATCGCCAGCGACAAAGGAACACTCGTCAGCATCCACTCGCAGCGCACCAACATCCTGCGCAGCACCGACGGCGGCAAAACATGGCAGGAAGTGTTTCAATACGTTGCTCCCGACATCAAAGGCGGCGCTCAAGGCCTGAGTGCCGGCGCGTTTGGCCTCGTGGCCCCGTGATCAGACGGCGTGACACTATCTCTTCCATGAAACCGATTGTTCTGACATTCCTCGTCATGGTGTCCTTCGCGGATGCGGCGGTGCCCCCTCCGGTGAGCGGTTTCCTGCAAAGCTACTGTATCGACTGCCACGGGCCGAAGAAGCAGAAGGGCGACTTCCGCGTGGATGAACTCAAGGTTTCCGCCACGGCGGCGGATGCGGAAAACTGGCAGCTTGTTCTCGATAATCTGCACCTCGGCGAGATGCCGCCGGAGGATGCAAAGCAGCCGAAACAAGCCGAGGTGGAGCAAGTCACGGAGTGGATTCAAAGCGAGCTGACGCGTGCTGCGAGCGTGCTGAAGGGCACTGGTGGCGAAGTGGTGCTGCGGCGGCTGAACCGCGCCGAATACAAGAACACCATCGCCGACCTCTTCGATGTGCATGGCGATTTCACGGCTGGTTTCCCTGACGACACGCTCGACCACGGCTTCGACAACAACGGCGCGGCGCTCATGCTCTCGGCCGCGCAGGTGCAGGAATACATGAAGGCGGCGGAGTTTGTCCTCGCCCGCGCCATCGCCCCGGCCAAGCGACCCGAGACGGTGAGCAAGACATTGACGCTTCATGACGGCAATCGCAGAGCAATCGAAATCAGCCGCAAAGACCTCGAAAAACGTCTGGCCACATTCGATAGACTGACACCGCAAGAGAAAGCAAACACGCGCAAGATGGAGGAGGCGGTCAAGGCGAATCCCGAATCTCACGGCTATCGCTTCCCAGTGCTGGAAAACGGCACGCTGCGCCCGCCCAAAGCATCCGATGGCCCGCATCTCGATGCCGTGATGACCGTGCAGCAGTATTTCAGTGGCGGGCCCGCACTCGGTTATCCAGGACGAGCGGCTGGATGGTGCAAGGTGAAAGCGGTCGCCTTTGCCATGAAGAACGATGGCAAGCCAGCGCGTCTCAAGTTCAGTGTCCAAGAGGGCTTCTCAGGCAAGCTGCCAAAAGCCGTGAGCGTCTTCACCTTCACCGATGAGCAGCCCCGCGAGGTCGAGGCCCTCTATTACCTGGAACCCGGCGACCGCGTGGAGTTCACCATCATGGACGGCGCGCCGCACAGCCAGGGCCGCGCCTTCATTGACCAGCCCGGCCCCTTCATCGCCATCCGCTCCTTCAGCATCGAGGGGCCGGTTTATGAAACATGGCCGCCACCGGGACATCGCACGCTCTTTGGCGACATCGACCCCGCCAATCCCACGCCAGAGAAAGCAGCGACCATCGTCGCGCATCTCGCGCCGAAGCTCTTCCGTCGTCCCGTCGAGGCTGCGACCATTGCCAAATACCGAGCGCTGTTCGAGAAGTTTACGCAAACCATGACGCCCGATGAGGCGCTGCGCGGCATGTTGGCCGCGATGATGGTCTCGCCGCGATTCCTTTACCATGAGGAACCGCCCGAGCGTCTCGACGCGCACGCCATCGCCTCACGCATGTCGTTTTTCCTCTGGCGCTCCACGCCAGATGACGCGCTGCTGGCCGCTGCCGCCGATGGCAGCCTGCTCGACCCCGCAAAGCGCCGCGCACAGGCCCAGCGCATGATGGCCGATGCGCGAGCGGAGCGATTCCTGAAGGACTTCACCGGCCAGTGGCTGCGCGTGCGCGAGGTCGGCGTCATGCGCGCGGATGCGACGCTTTATCCTGAATACGACCTCGAACTGGAGGCTGCCATGCGCGGCGAGACGGAACATTTCATCACCGAGATGTTCGAGCGCGACCTGCCGCTGCGCCAGCTCATCGACTCGGACTGGACCATGCTCAATGAACGCCTCGCCAAGCATTACGGCATCGCAGACGTGCATGGGCCGGACTTCCGCCGCGTGAGTCTCGATAAAACAAAAACGGTGCGCGGCGGACTGCTCACGCAGGCCAGCATTCACGCTGTCACGTCCAACGGCAGCACCACCTCGCCCGTCGCGCGCGGCGTGTGGGTGCTGGAGAAGTTCCTCGGCACACCCGCTCCGCCACCGCCGCCGGATGTGCCGCCCATCGAGCCGGACATTCGCGGCGCCACCACTATCAAAGAGCAGCTCGCCAAACACCGCGACACCGCCGCCTGTGCCTCTTGCCACAAGAAAATCGACCCGCTCGGCTTTGCGCTGGAGAGCTTCGACGTCATCGGCGGCTGGCGTGAAAAATACCGCGCCCTCAGCGAGCCGACGCCCAAAGCACGCGCGAAGCTCATCGACGGCCAGCCCGTCAATCCCGCCGATGAATGGGCTGGCGTGGGGCGATTCAACAGCTTCCAGGAGTTCCGCGAGCTGGTGAAAAAGCGCGAGGACCTTGTCATTCAAAATCTCACCAACAAGCTCGCCACCTTTGCCCTCGGTCGCCAACCCGGCTTCGCCGACCGCGCACCGCTGCAAGCCATCGCCGCCAAATCGCGCAAGGAGAAGAGCGGCATGAGCACCCTCGTCCTCGACCTCATCACCAGTCCCGTCTTCACCCAACCCTGAACCGTGCACCGCATTATGAATCCCCATCTCGCTCTCTCCACCCGTCGCCATTTCCTGCGCGGCGTCGGTATCACGCTCAGTCTCCCGTGGCTGGAGTCCATGGGTGGCATCCTGCACGCCGCCGATGTGGAAAAGGAACCGCGCCGCCTGCTGCTCGTCTGTCTGCCGCTCGGCATCTTTCGCGATGCCCTCATCCCGAAGCAGACCGGCAACGGCTACGAGGCCACCGAGTATCTCACCGCGCTCCAGGACTTCCGCGACCAGTTCACCGTCATCTCCGGCCTCGAACATCCCGGCGTCGGTGGTGGTCATGCCTCGCAGCCGCGCATCTTCACCGGAGTGCCTTCGGCGGAGAGAAATCGCCGCTCGCTCGACCAGCATGTCGCCGCCGCGCTCGGCCAGCATACGCGCTTTGACACGCTCACGCTCAGCGCCGGGGCCAACGACTTCAGTTGGACCGACAGTGGCAGCATGGTGCCAGCCGAGAAAAACGTCGGCGACGCCTTTGCGAAACTTTTCGCCGAGGAAGGCGCGACCAACAAAACGAAAGTCCTCCGCGAAATCGGACGCGGCAAAAGCATCCTCGACTTCGTGCTCGACGAGGCCAGCGACCTGCGTCCGCGCCTCTCCAAGCGCGACCAGGACAAGCTGGAGGAATACTTCGAGTCCGTCCGCGCCACCGAGAAGCGCCTCGTGAAATCCGAGGAATGGATGCACACGCCCAAGCCCGAGGTCGGCGTCAAAGCGCCCGCGCCGTTCGCCCAGGATGAAATCATCACCAACATGCGCAACGTCTGCGACCTCACCTACCTAGCCTTCAAGACCGACTCCACCCGCGTCATCACCTTCGGCTATTTCCGCCAGGACACCGTCGCCGTTCCTGGCGTCAAAGTCGGCTACCACAACCTCTCCCACCACGGCCAGGACGAGGGGAACATCGCCCAACTCAAGCGCGTCGAACGCGCCTTCTTCGACGAGCTGAAAACGCTGCTCACCAACCTCAAAAACGCTAAGGAAGGCGACTCCAACCTGCTCGCCCGAACCACCATCGTCATCACCTCGAATCTCGGCAGCGGCTCCAGCCACAGCAACAAAGACCTCCCCGTCCTCCTCGCCGGAGGCCGCTTCCAGCACGGCCAGCACCTCGCCATCGCACCCGGCACCGTTCCCCTGAGCAATCTCTACCTCAGCGTCCTGCACCAGCTCGGCATGGATGACAAATCCTTCGGCACCTCCACCGGCACGCTGAAGGGACTCGAACTCGCATGAAGGCGCACCTGTTCCTCCTCGCAGTCCTTTGCCCGCTGTTCTCCGCCATCGCCGCGGACCGCCCGAACATACTCTGGCTCACCTGCGAGGACATGAGCCCTGATCTCGGTTGCTACGGCGACATCTATGCAAAGACCCCGCACATCGATCAGCTCGCCTCGCGTAGCATTCGCTACACGCGGGCTTTTGCGGAGTCGCCGATGTGTGCACCGTCGCGCTCGGCGCTGATCACTGGGATGCATACCGGGCCGCTCGGCACGTCGCAGATGCGCTCGATGCATCGTGTGCCGACGGCGTATCGGGGATTTCCGGCGTGGTTGCGGGACGCGGGCTATTACACGTCGAACAACGCCAAGACGGACTACAATCTTTTCGCGCCGAACTTTGTGCAGACGGCCTGGGACGAATCCAGCAAGACGGCACACTGGCGCAAAAGGCCTGCGGGCAAGCCCTTCTTCAGTGTGTTCAATTACACTGACACGCATCAGTCGATGACCAGTCGCGACGACTACGATGCCTTTGCGAAGAAGGTGCAGTCGCGCCTCAGCCCCGGCGAAATCCACGATCCCGCGAAGGCTCCACTGCCTCCGTATTATCCTGACACGCCGACCGCGCGGCGCACGGTGGCGCGCTACTACGACTGCATCAGCACGCTCGATGTCTGGGTGCGTGACATGCTCGCCGACCTGGAGGCCGACGGTCTCGCGCAGGACACCATCGTGTTTTTCTACTCCGACCACGGCGCGGGGATGCCGGGTGGAAAAGCGGCGGCGTTCGATCGCGGCCTGCGTGTGCCGCTGCTCGTGCATTTTCCGGAAAAGTTCCGTCATCTCGCACCCGCCGCGAATGGCACCGTGAGCGACCGCCTCGTGAGCTTCATTGATTTCGGTCCCACGGCGCTGAATCTCGCCGGGGTGAAAGTGCCCACGCACATGCAAGGGCGGCCATTCCTCGGCAAGGACACGGCGGAGCCGAATCGCTTCGTCCACGGCACACGCGACCGCATGGATGAGACGCTGGAGACCACCCGCTGGATTAGCGATGGCCGCTTCCACCTCGTGCGCAGCTTTGACCCGCGCCCTCCGGCCGACCAGCAAACGCTCCTCTCCTGCTACAACAGCAACGGCGAACTGTGTCGCGAGATCCGCGCGCTGAACGCCGCCGGCTCGCTCAACGACACGCAAAGGAAACTCTGGGGCGATTCGCGACCGCCCGTGATGCTCTTCGACACGCAGAGCGACCCTTGGTGCCTGAACAACCTCGCGAACGATCCCGCCCACACCGGACGCGCCGCGACGATGCTCGCGGAACTCGAGAACCTCATGCTCCGCGACCTCGACCTCGGCCTGTGGCCTGAGCCCGAGCGCGTCGCCGCCGAGAATGGCCACTCCGCGCATCTGCGGGCGCATCGCGACAAGCTCTACCCGCTCGACCGGATTCTCCCCATCGCCAAACTCGTCGGCCAGGGACCGCAGCATCGCAACACATTCACCGCCGCGCTCGCTGACAGCGACAGCACCGTGCGTTACTGGGCCGCCATCGGCATCGCCGCACTCGGCGATGACATCGAGCCGCTGCGCCCGCTCTTGAAAGACAGCGCCGCCTCCGTCCGCATCGTCACCGCCGAGGCGCTCGTGCGACACGAGGCCAATCCCACCGCGCTCGACCTCCTCGCCACCGAACTCGACAGCCGCAACGAATGGGCCGCCACCCGCGCCGCCCGCGCCCTGGAACTCCTCGGCGAACGCGCCCGCCCGAAGCTCGACATCATGCGCGACGCCCTCAAACGCCGCACCTCCGGCTTCTTCGGCAAAGAAGGCCCCGACCCCGTGAACTACGGCCTCGAGTTCTCCCTGACCATGGCGCTGAAGGCCCTCGATGGCCGCTGACCTCCTTCGCCAAATGATTGAACGACCGACCATGAAACAAATCTGGCTTGTCTCCTCACTTTCTCTGCTCGCGTTCTTGAAAGCAGCGGCGGAGCCGTTTCGCGTGGCGGAGTTTGATCAAAAGGTGCTGCCGATGGTCGAGCGGTATTGCATGGGTTGTCATGACACGGCCACGGCCGAGGGTGACTTCGATCTGGAGTCTTTCCTCACGCCCGCTGCGATGCTGGCGAATCGCAAACCTTGGGAAAAGGTGGTCAAGCAGCTCAAGGCCGGTGCCATGCCGCCTGATGGCAAAAAACGGCCCGCCGTCGCCGAGCGCGAGTCCGCCATCGCGTGGCTGGAGCGGGCGCTCGTTCATGTGGATCCCTCCAAGCCGGTGCCACCGGGCCGGGTCACAGCGCGGCGGCTGAATCGCACGGAATACAACAACACGGCGCGCGACCTTTTTGGCGTGTCGTTGAAGCTTGCGGACGAGTTTGCTGAAGACGATGTGGGCTATGGCTTCGACAACATCGGCGATGTTCTCAGCATCTCGCCGCTGCGCATGGAGCAGTATCTCAACGCCGCCGAGCAGCTCACCGCCATCCTGCTCGGCAAGACGGACGC
>JBIKIA010000014.1:0-24958 GCA_044361885.1 Prosthecobacter sp.
CCCAGGAGATTCATTTCACGTGGTGGCCAGGAGGCAGCTCCTGACCACCATTTTTCTTGGTGCAGGCAGCCTGTTTCGACGCAGGCACAAGATCAGTCCATGCTACCGCAATGCGTGCTGAGCGCCTCTTCGCCACCTCGCCAACTTGAAGTCGAAGAATGAACAACCCCAATCTCGTCTCCCTCGGTTCCATCAATGATGACGGCAGCAAGAGGACGCTGCATCCAGCTGATGTGTCAGGGAGATTCACCCGCGCGCGGCGATTGATGGCGTTGCTGATCCTTCTTGTTTACGTCGCTCTGCCATGGATTCCTGTGAATGGCTTCCCGGCGGTGTTTCTCGATGTCTTGAACCGCCGCTTCCACTTCATGGGGCTGACGCTCGCCGTGCAGGATCTGTGGGTGGGTTTCTTCCTCGTCACCGGGCTTGGTTTCTCGCTCTTCTATGTTACGGCCCTTTTCGGGCGTGTCTGGTGCGGGTGGACCTGCCCCTACACGGTGTTTCTCGAACACGTTTACCGCCGCATCGAGCGACTGATCGATGGTGATGCCAACGAGCGCCGCAGACTGGATGCCGCGCCATGGACTGCGAGCAAGATCGCCCGTCGTGGAGTGAAGCACCTGCTCTACATCCTTAGCTCGCTGATCATTGCGCACATCTTCCTCAGCTACTTCGTCTCGCTGGAAGGGCTCTACGAGATGATGAAGCACTCCCCCGAAACCCACATGGTGGCCTTTGGTGTCATGCTGTCCTTAACCCTTGGCTTGTATGGTGCCTTCAGTTGGTTCCGTGAGCAGTTCTGCGTGATCATGTGCCCTTATGGGCGAATGCAGTCTGCGCTGAGTGATGACCACACCGTCATCATCGGCTACGACAAAACGCGTGGCGAACCACGCGGCAAGCCCGGCACTTCTGGCGTGGGTGATTGTGTGAACTGCAAGCGCTGCGTCCAGGTCTGCCCCACTGGCATCGACATCCGCAACGGCCTGCAGCTCGAGTGCATCGGCTGTGCCGCCTGTGTGGATGCCTGTGACACGATCATGCTCAAGCTCGACCGCAAGCCGGGCCTTGTGCGCTATGCCTCCTACGTCGCGCTGAATGGTGGGAAGACACGCTTCGCCCGCCCGCGCATCATCTTTTACACCGGCTTGCTCTTCCTCGGTATTGCCGCCTTTGCCTTTGCCTCCAGCCGCATCGAACCGCTACGCGCCAACGTACTGCGGATGCAGGGCTCCCCCTATTATGTGAGCAATGGCGTGCTGCGGAATCAGTTCCTCATCCGCCTGATCAACAAGCGCAATGAGCCGCGCACCTTCAGCCTCTCCATGACCGGAGATCTCCCTGCCGGGCTCGTTGCCGCAGGTGCTGATGCGCCTGTGACCATCCCCGCACAAGGTGAAGAACTGAAGCCGCTGATGATCACGCTGCCTGAGGGTAATTTTAAAGAGCCCTTCAAGCTCAGCATCAGCGTCACCGACTCTAAAGACGGCAAGACCTATACCACGAAACCCTTCGAGTTCGCCGGACCCGATGCCCTTTTTAAATCCAATGACCACCTCGATGCCAAACAATTCCTCCAGCAATAGTTCTCCAGGCTTTCTCGCCAGCCGCCCATGGCTGTGGGTTGTCTTCGCCTTTGTCGTTCTGATCAGTGCGTGGTCCGTGCTGTTCTACATCGCGCTGAACAATCAACCCGAAGTTGTCCCGCTCCAGCAGCTCCACTCATGATGCAGATCGACACCAGCGCCGCCGCCTTCATGGCAGGCATCGTCACCAGTGTCCACTGTGTGGGCATGTGCGGGCCGTTGTCCTGCTCCTGGGCCATCTCGCCTAAGAGCGGTGATTTCATGCGGAACACCGCGCTGTATCATACCGGGCGCATGATAGCGTATGGCATCGTCGGTGCCATCGCCGGGGCCATCGGAACGATGCCGCTGAGCTTCTTCCAGCATGGCGCGGGCATCGTGCTGCCATGGCTGTTGGTGCTCGCCTTTGCCATCGTCGGCATGGGGCTTGATGCCTACTTGCCGAAGCCCAAGTTCCTCTCCGGTGGTTTGCGCCGGATTCAGACGGCGGCGTTTAAACTCAAAGGCAGCCTGCGTGCTTCGCTGCTCGGTCTTGCCACGCCGCTGCTGCCCTGCGGACCTCTCTACATGATGTTTGCCCTCGCCATGGCCAATGGCAGCCCCGCTCGTGGAGCCGAGTTCGCTCTCTCTTTCGGGCTCGGCACGCTGCCGCTGCTTTTTTTAGCACAAACCCAGCTCCACTGGCTCGGCGGTCGTCTTCAGCCTGCGACCATGCGGAAGGTTCAGCGTAGTCTGGCCTTGGTCACGGCAGTCATCCTGGCTTGGAGATTGCGTGGCACGCTCGATTTCGGCAGCGATGCCGTGCCGAGTTGCTGTCATGCAGGGCTCTGAGCCTGGCAATTCCCGCCTCCTCAATGCCAAGTCAGGGGCAGCACTCTACCCGGGCTGTAGGAAAGCTGCGTTATGTCCAGTCCCAGCATCTGTCAGCATTGCGGAACGCCTGTCCCCTCGTCACGAAGCGATGGGTTTTGCTGCGCGGGCTGCCAGTATGTTTACAACATGCTGAGGCAGGAGGGGATGGGACAGTTTTATGACCTCAAAGGGTCCCAAAATCTGCCACCTGTCTCACCTCAGGCCATGCGACAGCAGGACTATGGCTGGCTGGAGGCCTCCACCATCGCGGCGGAAGCCACTCGTAAGGATGAAACGGTCGCGGCAGAACTCAGTGTCTCGGTGCAGGGGCTCTCATGCATGGCCTGCATCTGGCTGATCGAGCGTGTCTTTTCCAAACTCGGCGGCACGAGCATAGATGTGGACATCACTCGTGGTGAGCTCCGCATGGCCTGGCAGCCGGGTCAATTTCAGCCGGTGGAGTTTGCGCGTGAGCTTCAGCGCTTCGGCTACCTGCTCGGCGTGCCGCGTGCGGATGCAGGTACGACGGCTGACAACACGCTGGAGCGTCGCACCGGTGTCTGTGGAGCCTTCGCGATGAATGCGATGGCCTTCTCTCTGCCTGCCTACTTCGGTATGCCCGCCGACTTCCCCTTCGCCCACTGGTTTGATCTCGTGGCGGCGGCCTCGGCCACGCTGGCGCTCTTTGTCGGCGGCAGCTACTTCGCTCAGCGGGCCTGGCATGCGCTGCGGGCCGGAGTGCTGCATATCGACACACCCATCACGCTCGGCATCCTTGCCGCTTATGCGGGGTCCATCATCGGCTGGATCAGTGGGGAGCGGGGGCTGAAATACTTCGACTTTGTGGCGATGTTTATCTTCCTGATGCTGGGAGGTCGCCTCGTGCAGCAGATGGCCGTGGCTCGGAATCGCCGCCGCCTCGTGCGTGATCCATCCATCCCTGATGCGGAGGCGCTGGCGACGCTGAAAGCAGGCGAATCCTTCGTCGTGAAGCCCGGGCAGGCCATCCCTGTCGCCGCGAAACTCGAAGATCCGCACGCCAGCATCAGCCTCGAATGGATCAATGGCGAAAGCGATGCCTGTGCGCGCAGCAACGGCCAGCTTTTGCCTTCCGGTGCTTTGAATGCAGGCACACGAGCGCTGAATGCCATCGCGCTCGAATCGTGGATCGACTCGACTTTGCACAAGCTGCTCGAAGCCCGTCGCGGCGGTGACAACCGCGATCTTCGTCTCGAAAAACTTCTGCGCGGCTATCTCATCGTCGTCGTGCTCGCGGGTGTCATCGGTGGCATCTGGTGGTGGCAGCACACGGGCGAGTGGACGCGCGCCTTGCAGGTCATGATCTCCGTCTTTGTCGTCTCTTGTCCCTGCGCGCTTGGCGTGGCAGCTCCGCTGGCGGATGACATCGCCGCGAGTCGCGCGGAGGGACACGGTGTCTTTGTCCGCACGCTCGGCTTGTGGAAAAAACTCACGCGCCTGCGTCAGGTCGTCTTTGATAAAACCGGCACGCTTACCCTGGAAAATCCCGTCCTCGTGAACCCCGAGTCACTGGCCGCTCTCGATGACACATCGCGTCAGGCCTTGCGTCATCTCACGAGCGGGAACCTGCATCCCGTCAGCCGCAGTCTCTTCGATGCTCTCGGCGGTACGCCAGATCGTCTGTTCGAAGTGGAAGTCATCGAGGAAGCCGGCCACGGCCTGCGCTTCAACTACCAGGGCTCCACTTGGGCTATTTCCCGCCCGAAAGACCAATCTGCGGACGCCATCTTCACTCGTGATGACTGCGAAGTCGCCGCCTTCCGTTTCCACGATGCTCTGCGTGGTGAATCGGGTGATGAAGTTCGCGCGCTCGCAGCTCGTGGTTTGCGTGTGAGCATCCTCAGCGGTGACCGCGAGCCCAAGGTGGCCGACATCGCTGCGCAGCTCGGGCTCGGACGTGATCAGTGGCACCACAGCCTCACGCCCGATGACAAGGCCGCCTGGATCACCTCGCATGATCCGCAGGGCACGCTCTACATCGGCGATGGTGCCAATGACAGTCTCGCCTTTGACGCCGCTTCCTGCGCTGGCAGTCCGGTGACAGGTCGTAGCTTCCTGGAGCACAAGGCGGACTTCTATTTTCTCGGCCACAGCATGAGATTCATGAGCAACCTGCTCGACATTGCCGTCACGCATCGCCTCGCCGTGAGAGCCGTCTTCGCCTTTTCCGTGACTTACAACATCGTCACCGCCATCATGGGCCTCATGGGGCACCTGAGTCCGCTACTAGCGGCGATTTTGATGCCTCTCAGCTCGGTGGCCACACTTTCCCTCGTGGCGCTGATCTTCCGCAGCAGCGCAAAGACCGTTCAGAACTCCGCAAAGCATGGGGTGCCACAGGGAATCCCGTGCGCTAGCATCGAACCAGCATGAAAATTTATTCCCACATCATCACCGCCATTGATTTCACACCTTCCAGTCGTGCGGCCTTGCGCGAGTCCGTGCGTCTTGCCCCGGCCTTGGGGGCAAAGATCACCGCCGTTCACATCATGGATGAGTTCCTCGTTCATGAACTCAAGAAAGCACTCTCGGAAGATGTCTTTGATGTCATCGCTGAATGGCGTGAGCGTCTGCGGAAATTCGTGGACGATAGCGATCTCGGCACCGCTCAGGTGGATGTCGAAGTCACTGCCGGTCATCCCTTCAATGGCCTCGTCGCCGCCTGTGAGCGACACCACGCGGATCTGCTGGTCATGGGAACGAAGGGATCACGTGAGCAGCCCGGCCGGGTCGGAGTGATCGCCGCCAAATGCGTGCGCAAAGCTCCCGTCGATGTCCTGCTCGTCCGCGAAGATGCTCATGGTGCTAACAAGCGCATCGTTACCTGCACAGACTTCTCTGAGCACTCAACCCGCGCCATGAGCCGTGCCTTTGAGATTGCCCGAATCGATGGTGCCGCGCTGGACTGCGTGCATGTTTATCAGTCGGCACTCGCTCTCACGATGGATGCCGGTGGACTCGGTGCGCCCATCCCCTACATGCCCGATCCGCATGAAGCAGATGTGTGGCGTGAGGCACTGGCAAAAGCGGTCGAGCCTCTGCAAAAGGAGGCTCCAAGCCTGACCATCACGCCTGTGCTGATCGAGCGGCTGAACATTCGCGAAGCCATTATCGGTCATGTCACGGAGTCGGGGGCCAGCTTGGTCGTTCTCAATACTCGTGGGAAGACGGGGCTGCGTGAGATGCTCATCGGCACCACGGCGGAGAACATCGTTTCCCATGCACCTTGCTCCATCCTCGCGGTGAAACCGGAGATTCTGCCGACAGACAAGGATTGATTCACGCAGTTGCGCCCGATGAGTGAGCCCCTTCAGCGCGCCATTGATGACCTTCCGCCCGTTGGGGGCGGCGGGACCGGCGTGGTTGACAGCGAACGTCCGACTTTCCAGGGTCAGCACTCCTCCCGCAGCATGTGTCCCGTTTCCGATCCAGCCCTCTTTGAAAGTCTCGTCGATCATCCGGGGATGCTTGTGCTCGGGGTGGATACCGAAGGGCGGGTGCAGTGGTTGAGCCGCGGGTTGGAGCAGCTCACGGGCTACACTTTCGAAGAACTGAAAGGCCGCGACTGGGTAACCACTCTGGTTCCGCCTGAGCATCAGGATGAAGCCAGCAAGTTTTGTCGTGGCCGGGTCGGGGAAGACCGGTCGGGAAGTCATCTCAAACCGCTGATCACCAAGGATGGCAGCCTCCGTCACATCGAGTGGATGCATTCAGACATCAAGGATGCTGAGAGCAGGGTGACCGGCATCCTCTGCGTCGGGCGTGATCTGACGGACCTGATTGCCATGCGTGAGGCGTTGCGTTCCTCGGAGAAGAAAAGCCGTGCCATCGTGGAAACAGCGGTGAATGCGATCATCACCATGAGCGAGGATCGGCTCATCGAAACGGTGAACACCTCCACGGAGCGTCTTTTTGGCTACACTCGAGAGGAGATGATCGGTAAAAACATCCGCATGCTCATGCCTGAACCTTACCGGGCCAAGCATGACGGCTTCGTGCAAAATTATCTCTCCACAGGTGTGAGGAAAATCATCGGCATCGGACGTGAGGCCGTGGCCCAGCGCAAAGACGGCAGCATCTTCCCCATCGACCTCTCCGTGGGTGAGGCACGTCTGCCGGACGGTCGCCGTGTTTTCACTGGCATCATTCGTGACCTGAGTGATCGGAAGCAGCTTGAGGAAAAGATCCTCCACATCAGCGAAGAAGAGCAGCACCGTATCGGCCAGGATATTCATGACGACCTCTGCCAGCAGCTCGCCGCCATCGGTTGTCTCGCCAAAGTCGCGCATCAGCAGATCATGCGTTGCGGCGTGGCCCAGGCGTCCAGCTTGGAGGAGATCGTGCGGCTCGTCTCCCATGCCAACACGCGTGCCCGTGAGATGTCACGCGGCCTCATGCCCGTGACACTGGACGCCGCTGGCCTCATGGCCGCCCTCGGAGAACTTGCCCAGGGCACCGAGCGCATCTTCCGCGTCAGTTGCCCCTTCCGTTGTGAGCGGCCTGTCGAGGTTCCCGACAACAAAATGGCCACGCAACTCTTCCGCATCGCTCAGGAAGCCGTCGCCAACGCCATCAAGCACAGTCATGCCGAGAGGATCGAACTCAGCCTCTCGCAGGACGAAAGTAATATTCACCTCATCATCCGGGACAACGGCGTCGGCATCCCTGACAACGTCCCAGGTAAAAGCACAGGCATGGGTTTGCTGACCATGAGTCACCGGGCACGGATGATGGGCGGACATCTCACGGCGGGGCCGGATGATTTTGGTGGAACTATCGTCCGCTGCACCCTACCGATAGCTGCCGCCTAGCGCGCCCTATCATTGTGAACCGGATACTGCTTATCGACGATCATCCCATCATGCGCCACGGGCTTGCCCAGCTCCTACGCATGGAAGAAGGCCTCGAAATCTGTGGCGAAGCCGGCTCTGCGCGCGAGGGCATTGAGGCCATCCCGAAGGTGTCGCCAGACCTCGTCATTCTCGATCTTACCCTCCCAGACCGGCACGGTTTGGAGTTGCTGAAAGACATCCAGGTGCAGCATCCGGGTATGCGTTGTCTCGTCCTCTCCATGCATGATGAGGCACTCTACGCCGAGCGCGCCCTGCGTGCTGGCGCTCGTGGTTACATCATGAAGGAGGTCGCCGCCGACCATCTCGTCACCGCCGTGCGCAAGATCCTGTCAGGCGGAATTTTTATCAGCGAAGCCATATCTGCCCGCATGATCGAGCAGCTCAGCAGTGCCCACAATCGTGGAGGTCCGGCAGGCATCGAAACGCTCACGGATCGCGAACTCGAAGTGCTCGGCATGATCGGTACTGGCACCCCCACGAAGCTTATCGCCGAGAGGCTCGGCATCAGCGTTCGCACCGTTGAGGCCCATCGCGCCCACATCAAAGAAAAGCTCGCCATCACTGACGGTGCTGCCCTCGTGCGTTACGCAGTCCAGTGGTCGGAGAACCAGCGGTCCTAAACAGGGCGCATCACGCCTGTGTCGCCACTTTGAGCAGCACCTGATCAAGCTCGCTGAGAGAATGCACCCAATGGATCGACAGGTCAGGGAGATGCTCCTGATACCCACGCGAGGCACGTCCACCGACGATCAGTGATACTGAATCAGGCAGCAGTTGGCGGATGCGGCGTAGCTTGTCCTCGATGACAGGACATTTTTCAGGATATACGACACTCAAAGCCACGGCTCGTGCTTTGCGAGCCTTGGCACACGCGGTGATCTCTTCGATGGGGAGATTCGGGCCGAGGTAAGTGATCTTCCAGCCGAGGTCACGGGCGGAGGCGGCGGCGAGCATGGCGCCAAGTTCATGCATCTCACCCGACGGAGTGGTGATGATGATCTCAGGTGCGTTCGCTGCGACCTGACTGCCTGGAACAGGCGTCATGAGCATCTCGCGGATCACCGAGGTAGCGACGTGCTCATGGGCGGGCCGCAGATTGCCAGCCTGCCATTCATTGCCGATGTGCATGATGAGTGGGCAGATGACATGGTGCAACATGCCGCGCTGACCGAACTGCTGACGGGCGCGCTGAAGCAGGCGACGGAGGCGGTCGCTATCATAGACTTTGCTGGCCTCGATGCAGAGCTTGATGAAGTCCTCGGGAGTTTCCAGCGTGGGGGTGGCATCGACGCTGAAGGTGACGGCAGTGGCTGGCGGACCGCTGCGGGTGAGCTGCTGATCGACGAGCTGGCGTAGGTCCGCCGTGCAAAGACTGGCGACTCGGCTGATGCGGTGGCCATTTTCAGTTAGCTCGCGCAGGAGCTTCAGGCGCTCGATGGACTCCTCACAATACATGCGCCTGTTGGTACAGGTGCGGCTGGGGCTGAGCGCATTGTAGCGTCGTTCCCAGATACGGATCACATGGGAACTGAGGCCACTAAGCTGGCTGGCCATCTGAATCGGGAGAGGCATGGCGGGAGTCGGAATCGTAGAAAAGAAGATGATGGGCAACGAAGGGGCTTGCCCGAAGACGCATTTTCAGGCAAGCACAATCTTTCTACGCCTTCATGCCGGAGGCGGATACACTGCGTTTTGCCATGCTGAACTACATTTGGGCCACTCTCCTGTTCGTTGGGTTGATCGTCGCCGGTCTTGTCGGGCGCGTATCGGGAGATGCGAGCGTCATCGACGCTGCGATGAAGGGTGCTGAAAAAGCCGTCATGGGCATCGCGCTACCTCTAGCAGGCATGATGATGTTCTGGCTCGGCGTGCTGCGCTTGCTGGAAAAGGCTGGCGTGCTGGAAGCTGTGGTGCGGATGCTTTCTCCCCTGCTGCGCCGACTCTTCCCCGACGTGCCCACTGGCCATCCCGCGATGAGCGCCATGGTGATGAACCTTTCTGCGAACATGCTCGGCCTATCGAACAACGCGACGCCCCTTGGTTTGAAAGCGATGGGTCATCTCCAGGAACTCAATCCACACAAGCAAAGCGCCAGCAATGCGATGGTCACCTTCCTCGCACTGAACACGGGGGCCTTCACGCTCATCCCGATGTCGGCGATGAACTTCCTGAATGCCGCTGGCATCCGCAACAGCTACCAGGTCATCGTCCCCACCATCCTCGCCACGGCTTGTGCTTCCATCGGAGCCGTGATGGCGGCGAAGAGCTTCCAAAGACTGCCGCGCTTCATTCCACAACCTGATGAAGAGGAAGTGCCCGCAAGCGCCAACACGACAACGACCTCGACGGGGCGCATCTCTACCAAAGCGCGCACCTGGCTCACAATTCTCACCGTCCTCTTCATCGGTGTCTCGGCTCTGGAACTTGGCCCGCCCGCTTGGCGGCAGACCGTGCTGGAGCAGTCCGGCCTCGCCAGCGTGCTGGAAAAATCTGCCCAGCGGAAAGCCGAAGCCACGGCGACTCTCGCCAAGAACAAAGAGCTGGCTTTGGCGACCGCCGCCACTGAGACCAAACCCGAGCCGCCGATGTGGCGCCGCATGATGGACGGCACTTCAGGTTTGGCCATCCCTGCCATCCTGATCCTCGCCGTCGGTGTTGCTTGGGCTCGTGGTGTTCGCGTTTATGAAGAGTTTGTCGATGGTGCCAAAGAAGGCTTCCAAGTCGCCGTGCGCATCATGCCCTACCTCGTCGCCATGCTCGCGGTGCTGGCGATCCTGCGGGAGTCGGGTGCCTTTCAGCTCCTCGAATATGCGCTCGCTCCGGTTCTCGGCTTGCTCGGGTTCCCGGTGGAGTTGCTGTCGCTCGCCCTCATGCGTCCGCTCAGTGGCTCTGGAGCCCAGGGCATCCTGAATGAGATCCTCACCCGCCCGGATTTGAGTGAGATGGTGAAGTTCACCGCCGCCATCCTCTACGGCTCCACCGAGACCACCTTCTATGTACTCACGGTTTACTTCGGCAGCGTCGGCATCCGCCGCTTCCGCCACGCGCTGATGGCCGGACTGACGGCAGATTTCATCGGCATGGTCGCCGCGGTGTCCTTTGGGAGACTTTTGTTTGGTTGATTTGTGGCTAAAAGATGAAAGCTAGCGTTGATTTTGATGCTTTAAGATTCAAAGTGAACCCATGAGAATCACCGTCGATATTGAAGAAAGCATCCTCAACGACCTCGTTGGCATGATGGGGGAGAGCAAAAAGAGTCCTGCCGTGGCACGGGCCGTTACGGAATTTGTGAAGCGGCAAAAGGCCAAAGAGTTTGGCAAATTGCTCCGGCAGGGTGCCTTTGATTACCCTGTCCTGAATGAGGAAATCGAGAAGCAGGACATCTAACTTTTGTCACCCATGGTTCTCGTTGATTCCTCCATCTGGATCGAAGCTTCCCGGCGTGATGGCGACCTCGGCGCGAAGGTGGCTCTCGAAGCCCTTCTCGAAGAATACGAGGCCGCCACCACCAGTCCGGTGCTTTTGGAAGTTCTCGGTGGTGCCCGTAAAGAAGAGCGGAAGCGCATGGCCGAGTACTTTTCCATCATCCCCCACATCCAGGTAGAAGCGAAAGACTGGGAAAAGGCCATCTCCTTCGCTTGGTTCCTGCGGGACAAAGGCATCTCTGTTCCGTGGAATGACATCCTCATCGCCACGATAGCACTGCGGCGCGACCTCCGAGTCTTCGCTCGCGACAAGCATTTCGATGCCATGGCGGACATGATGGGCCTGACCCTTTATCGTCCAGGCTGCGGTGGCACTTATTCGCCGGAAAACCGTGGAGGCGAGGGGATCTGATGCTCCAAATCTCCCAGCTCACTCTCCCCGTCGATCATACCGATGCCGACCTCCGTCCGGCACTGCTGAAGCGTCTCGGTATCGCGGACAAAGACCTGCGCGGTTTCACGATTAAGCAACGCGCCATTGATGCCCGTCGTCAGCATGTCTCATTCAGCTACACCTTGCTCGCCGAGGTGGAAAATGAACCGCGCGTGCTCAAGGCGCTCGCCGATGACACTCAGATCATCCCCGCGCCGGATGAAACCTACCGCGAGTGCCCGCCGCGCCCTGATCATGTCGTTTCAGATCGCCCCGTCATCGTCGGCACGGGCCCCTGTGGACTCTTCGCCGGACTCTTGCTGGCTCGCGCCGGGCGCAAACCCATCCTCCTGGAGCGTGGCAAGGCTGCTGGGGACCGCGCTCGTGATGTCACCGGCTTTTGGCGGCGCGGATGGGACTTCAATCCCGAGTCCAATGTCCAGTTCGGTGAAGGCGGCGCGGGCACCTTTTCTGATGGCAAGCTCTACACCCAGATCCGCGACCGCGAGCACCGCATCCCCTGGCTGCTCAAAGAACTCGTCGCCGCCGGTGCGCCCGAGGACATCTTGATCAAAGCCCGCCCGCACATCGGCACGGACCGACTCATCAAAGTCGTGCGTCATGTCCGCGAAGAGATCATCTCCCTCGGTGGCGAGGTCCGCTTCGGCGCTCGGGTCAGCGATGTCGTCATCGAAAAGGGCATCATGCGTGCCGTCGTGCTCGCGGATGGTTCGGTGATCGAGGGCGCGCCCGTCATCTTCGCCATCGGACACAGCAGCCGGGATACCTTCGAGATGCTGCATCGCCACAGCGTGCCCTTTGAGGCCAAACCCTTCTCCGTCGGCGTCCGCATCGAGCATCCGCAGCGGCTCGTGGACCAGATGCTCTATGGCAAATGGGCGGGCCATGCGCGACTCGGCTCCGCGCCCTACAAGTTCGTCTCCCACACACCCACAGGCCGCGCCGCTTACAGCTTCTGCATGTGTCCCGGAGGTCTCGTCGTCGCCGCCAATTCCGAAGCTGGCATGGTCGTCACGAACGGCATGAGCAGCTATGCCCGCGAAGAGTCGAATGCGAACAGCGGCTTCATGGTGGATATCCGCCCGCAGGATTATGGCCAGCATCACCCGCTCGCGGGCATCGAGTTTCAGCGGCAGATCGAGCGCGCCGCCTATCGCCTCGGCGGTGAAAACTACCACGCCCCCGCCCAACTCCTCGGCGATCTGCTTTCCAATCGCGCCTCCACCGGACAAGGCAGTGTGAAGCCCAGCTACGAGCCCGGCGTCGTCTGGACAGATCTCCGCGAATGCCTGCCCGAGTATGTCATCGCCACGATCAAGCTCGCCATCCCCGAGATCGCCAAAAAGCTCCCCGGCTACGCCCTCGATGAAGCCGTGCTCACCGGAGCCGAGACACGCAGTTCCTCCCCCGCCCGCATCCCGCGTGATCCCGAGACCCTCGTCTGCACCAGCATCGGCCAATTCTACCCCGCCGGAGAAGGCGCAGGCTACGCCGGCGGCATCATCTCCGCCGCTGCCGATGGCATGAGAGTGGCCGAGGCCGTGCTGCGCGGGAGTTGAACAGCGAATCTCAAACAGAAGACTTTAGCCAAGACTCCATTCTCGGGTGCCTTCAAGGGCGCACTCAGTCAAGCTATTGCACACTGGCGTCATTCTCCCCGTTGTTGTGTGTAGGGTTCTTGGCGCTCTCGGAAATCCTTGAAGCGTTCCTTTTGGTTCGGTAGATCGGCTATTGCAGTCGAAAGAGAGAAAGCTCCGAGAATCAAAAATAGGCTGTAACTCGCCAAGTTGCCTTGCACGACGGCCTTCGATATCTGCGTAGGGTCACAAGCGGGAAGACGCTTCGCCAACGTGCGCCTCTCGATCCATACGGAGCCCATCCAGAACGGGATCAACATCACAATCCAGGCTGCCGCACTGCCCACGTTCATCCACTCAGTGGGCATCATCCCACCGAAAAACGCGGTCTGCATGGCTGTTGAAACAACTGCTGGGTGTGCAGTCAACCCGATCGCAGACAATCCCAGTGAAATCGGAATCAGCCCAGCGATCCAAAAAAGCCAGGCGAAAGGAATGCCAGCAATCGTGGACTTCCAGTTTGCATTGAGGGCGTGCCGATATGATTCGGCATAGCCAAGGCGAAGAATACGCTTCACAAACCAACCTTCGATAGCTGCGATGGCAAAAATGCCAATCAGTGTCGCGAAACTGTGGGGCAGAAAAGATGGTAACGCGACGTTGGCGAGCATTGCAGTTTATGGCAAACGTTAGAGTACTCCTACAGGAGCGATTGAATGGAAAACGGCATGAAATTGAGGTGCTTATGGCCAGTTAGGAGCCACGACTTGTTCGATGTTTTCATTCGATCTCTTCAGCCATTCAAGCGCGCACTGCGCACCAATGTCGAAGGTGTCCTGCTGCTCATCACGAATCGAGATCTCGAAAGGCTCCTCAAACATCTCAATGAACACAACTACTCCGTCCCACGAAAGTTCGATGGCTCTGCCGTCTCTCACGGCATAGGCAAATCTGGCCATGCCATCGCCTCGACAATCTGCATCAATCCCGCGCTGTGACAGGAACTCAGCGACGGCAGCCAAACGATCATGATATTCTTCTGTAGTCATGATTTCATCGAACAGGCTGTTTACCGACAGATAAGCGGCTTTGTCAGCACCTTTATCTCCAACAAGGAAATTGATTTGCGACGGACTTTTGGATTCATGAGGGTGTTTTACCCGGGTATTTGCCTGCAAAGCAATCTGTTCGTTGGTTCCTGCTCAAATTGGCAGGGGGATGTCTGAGACAAGGCTGCCGGGCGTGGCGGTTTTTCCAGTCTTGGCTTTGGCGGGGGGCAGCATTTGCCCGCACTGTCTCCATCGGTTTTCTGGAAGGGGCCGAAGAAGCTTTGGTGGACGCCGATGATGCCCGGACAGAGGCCGAACGAGCTTTGACAGGGCGGGAATGTTCGCCGGCAGATCGGGAATGTGGTACGACAGACTCAGGATGTTCTTCGGCAGACCGGGAATGTTGTACGACAGACTCAGAATGTTCTTCGGCAGATCGGGAATGTTGTACGACAGACTCAGAATGTTCTTCGGCAGATCGGGAATGTTGTACGACAGACTCAGAATGTTCTTCGGCAGATCGGGAATGTTGTACGACAGACTCAGAATGTTCTCCGGCAGATCGAGAATGTTGTACGACAGACTCAGAATGTTCTCCGACAGATCGGGAATGTTGTACGACAGACTCAGGATGTTCTTCGGCAGATCGAGAATGTTGTACGACAGACTCAGAATGTTCTTCGGCAGATCGAGAATGTTGTACGACAGACTTAGCTTGTGCGGGTGCCGATGCCGGTCTGCGGGGGATGGGTGGCGTATTTCCAGGGTATTTGTCGCTCAGAACTCACTTTTTCACCTTCAGGAGGACCCAGCCATGGCAATAAGGGGCGGCGGCGCGGGTTTGGGCCGGGCAGGGGGCTGACTTTGGCCGGGGCGGGCGGATGCCTTGGAACAACGGCTCTGCGGGGGCGAAAGGCATGAGAGTGGCCAGGGCGCTGCGGATCAAAATTTAACGCGATAGCAGCCATCCTCGATCAGCATCTCGGGAACCTCGTGCCTGGACTCGAAGTGCTGCCAGGCGGGGCGCAGTTCATCACGCTAAAAGGTCTCCCAGGGATCGGTGTCCAGCGGCAGAGTCTCGGCAGATGCTTGCTGGGAGTGACATGGGCCAAGAAAGCCAAGGGGCGTGCGCCGCCGCAGGCCCTTCACTTGGTGACATCAGGCTTCAGATCCACGGCAAAGGACTCGAAGGGGATGAGGATGCCGCCCCGGCGGTTGCGGAGGTTTTCCTCATAAAGCTCCATCTTCGGGTGCAAAAGGAAGCCAACGCCCTGACCAAGGCGAGGCACCAAGAGTCCACGGTATTTGGCCATCAGCGGCTTTCCGCGATAAGTGTCCACTTCCAGGCTGCCGCTGAAGCTGCTGTCCGCCGGATTGATGGTCAAAGAGGCCTGTCTGTCGCCGGGGGCGAGCGGTGTGGCCCGGTGCCGTGTATCAATGCTGAAGAGACGATTCAGACTGCTGGAGTTCCCGAAATCATGGGAGGCGCTCACACGCTGCGGCTGGGTGTGGAGGTTCAGCAGCGTGGTGCCAGTCCCTGGCGGAATATGGAGGCTGCCGAAGGCTTGCAGATAGAGAGAGGGGGAGTCCATGCGGAATCCTTCAGGATAGCTGGGAGAGAGTGGCGAAGGACTTTGAACCCATAAGAGGTGGCCATCCATGAGGCCCCCCCCTGCGATGAGCCAGCCCTGAACGAGGCCCAGCCCGTTGGCCGTGCGGAGACAGAATGGATAGCGGACTTTGGTGGTATCCACCCAGTCATGAACAAGCTCTCCAGAACTCGTCACGGTGCTGCCATCCGCCATGACACCAGCACAGGTCATGCGTGGGCCAGGACCCAGTCTCGCCATGATGAGACTCGCGCCATAGGGATAGTCTGAGTAGTTGACTGTGCCGGCCGCCATCAGGGCGGTGGGGTAAAGCCCCGGCGGCTGCTGGGCTGGATTCAGGCGCTCGACACAGATGCCGGCCTGGAGGGCTATCAACGCAGGATAAACGGCATCCAACTCCAGGACTCTGCCGTTGCGGAGCCTGACATCGAACAGGCTCACGCCGCCGACCAGTCGCCCCTTCAAATCACCCGTGAGGGTATCGAAGTTGAGCGTTCCCGCGACACTGACCCGCAGCGCTCCACTATCGATCAGAGCCGTGACCTGACCCCCCGACGTCATCGTTGCCTGCCAGCGTCCTTCACGGCCATTGGGCACCCCGCCTCCCGTGAGTCCCACGAAGCGGCTGCTGCGGCTCGGCTCATGCACCCAGAGCGGTAGTTCCGCTTCCGGACCACGACCATACTGATTCGCGGCACTCACACGCACGGTGTAGAGCACCGCCTGCCCTGGTGGATTCCCATTCGGGATGCTCTCTGGCTGTGGTGCGCCTGCGATGATGCCCGTGGCGGCAAAGATGATCATGCCCGGCGGCAGACCTGTGGCCACAAAGCCATTCACGGGCTTGGTGGAGTTCTTCGCCAAAGTCATCTGGAAATTCTGTCCCACCTGCGCATGGCCCAGGCCGGCGGTCGTGATACGAGGCGGCTGGGGCACCGTCAGATTGTAAGTCATGGCGCGGAAGCCCAGGGGATTCCCGCCTGCGCCATTGGTCATCGTCACATCACAGGTGATTACCCCTTCATGCTCGAATCGGATGGGTGAAAGCCTGAGCTGACCGCCATTCACCACCACGTCCGCCACCGTGCCAGGCAGAGCGCTGTCATTCAGTTTCCATGCATAGGTCAACCCTGGTGCCGCCACGGTGGTACTCAGTTCCAGCGTGCCGCCAGCATCTCGCGTGGACGCCAGAGACTGCGACTGGATGACCCCCACATGGGCTGGATTCGAGGTGATGACCGTTCCACCCGGGAGGTAAGCTTTGATGCGGTAAACTCCAGCATCCGCCAGCGTCAGGGCCGGCGTCAGGAAGTGTGAGTCCGTGGCCCCTGGAATCACGACATCATCCTTCGTCCACTCGAAGCGACTCACTGCGCCCACAATAGTGGCGTAGAGTGAGGTGCCACTCCCCAGCGTGACCCACCGGGAGGATGGGTGGGTAGAGAAGTAAGCGGGTAATGGCGCGCCAGTGCCATGCACCCCAGTGACGGTGACAGCCGAGCCAGCGTCCGTGACGAAGCGCACGGAGCCACCTGCGTTGCCTATGATGGTAGGTCTGGCAGAGACTGTGCCTGTCATTTTTCCGCCCGCAGGGATGACGACAGGAAAGGTGATGCCTGTGAACTGAAAAGCAGCCCCACTCACCTCTGCCCGCGTCACCGTCACCGCAGAGGAGCTGGGATTCATCACGGTGATGGGAGCAGTCCGGGTGGTATTCACCTGGATACTCTGAAAGGCAAAGGAGCCCGGCACGACTCGGATGGCAGGACCGCCGAATGCCTGAATCTTCACGTTATCCAGCCCCGTGACAGACGTGCTAGCTGTGCTGAAGCGGATGCCACTCAGATCGATCTCGGTGCCGGGCGTCATGCTCCAGGTGGCTTTGAGCGTGTTATTGATCAGCAGCCTCACCGTGCCAGCGGCGCTGTCCCATTCCATCCGGCCATGAGTCACTGCATTTGCTGTGTACGCAGCGCCAGAACTGGGGCTGCCCGTCAGCACTCCGTCACTGCCATTGTAATAAGACACGCTGCCGCCGCTCAAATCGGTCCGCAAAAAACCCTTCGTGCTATCCAGGAAGAGAGCCACGCTGCCGCCGCTGAGGTGGCAGAAATCAAAGTCCAGCACATACCGTGTGGCCCACAGGCCCAGTGACATCTCGATCTGGCCATAGCCAGCAGTGGATACCAATTCAAGTGCCCGCCCCGTCATGGCACCGATGCCGTTGCGCACCTTGGGGTAGCCGAAGTTCACATTGCTGGGTGAGCGCCCACCGCCAGTCGCGGTTATCTGTCCCACCGTGTGCGGCTCACCTTCCCAGGTGATGTCATAGACGTCTGGCAGACTGAGTGGCGTGGCCAAGCTTTCTCCCACAGGCGGGATGACCACCAGATTGTCCAAGTAGTAGTATGAATCCAAGATCTTCAGCTCGGTGATGTCCGCAAAGCTGGCTGGGAGGGTGACTGTGGCGAAGTCTGCCAGAGGGCCTGCGCCATCACCGAGCGGTGGCATGGGCACCGTCGTATTGACCAGCACACCTCCGACCTTGGTGCCCTGAATCCGCAGACTTGCGGGCGCTCCGCCAGATGCCCCGGCAATGTCCAGACTGACGGCGGTGAAGGCTAGATTTTGCTCATGACGCAAAGTGAAGTTTTGATCCCCGGAGATAAAGCGGGCGTAGTTTGTGCCGTTCGCAGGTGAACTCAGGTAGAGGTGTGGCTGCACATACATGCCGCCATAATAATCCGCCACAGGCTTGGTGAGGACGAAGCCCTGCTCTCTGACACTCGGGCGGAAGCCCGTGCCTCGGCCATTCGATTCAACGTGCGGCGGATCAAAGCCAAGCGTCCGAGTGGTCACCTGAGCGTGGAGCGCTGCAGATAAAAAGGTGACGACGAGAAAGGGTGGAATACGCATGCAGAAGTTTAGTAAGCGACCTCCGTTCAGATCACAAGCTTCGAGTCGAAAGGGACATGCACCAGACTCATCGCACCGATTTTGCGCGCATCATCCCGATGATAGCTTGGCACGGCTTGCGCTGTTTGATAGACAGCGCCTATGTCCGACTCCACCGACACCCCACCTCCCGCCGCAGCATTGTCAGACAAGGAGGTCGTCGAGATGGTGGCCGGGATACGCGAGAAGATGATGAGCGAGGTCGGCAAGGTCATCGTCGGCCAGCATGAGGTCATTGATCAGATGCTCATCGCCCTGCTGGCTGGCGGGCATTGCCTCATCACCGGCGCACCCGGTTTGGCAAAGACGCTGCTGGTGAAAACGGTGGCCGATGTCTTCGACCTTAGCTTCAACCGCATCCAGTTCACGCCCGATCTCATGCCCTCCGACATCACCGGCACGGAGATCCTGGAAGATACCGAGCAGGGCCGTCGCATGGTGTTTAATAAAGGCCCCGTCTTTGCCCACATGATCCTCGCGGATGAGATCAACCGCACGCCGCCGAAGACCCAGGCCTCGCTGCTGGAGGCCATGCAGGAGCATCAGGTCACCGTCGCTGGCAACACCATGCACCTCCCCGAGCCCTTCTTCGTGCTCGCCACGCAGAACCCCATCGAGATGGAAGGCACCTACCCGCTGCCCGAGGCGCAGCTCGACCGCTTCATGCTAAACATCGTCATCGATTACCTCAGCGAGGACGAAGAAGTCGCCGTCGTCACCCGCACCACGAGTGGTAAAAAAGAGCCCGTGCATCGCCTCTTCACCGGCGAGCAACTCCAGGCCTTCCAGCAGGTCGTTAAGAAGGTCCCCATCGCCGAAGACGTCGCCCGCTACGCCGTGAAACTCGCTGCATCTTCTCGCCCGAACCGCCCTGGAACGCCTGACTTCGTCAACGAATGGGTCAGCTGGGGCGCCGGCACTCGAGCCAGCCAAAACCTCGTCCTCGGTGCGAAAACCCGAGCCCTCATCCAAGGCCGAGCCCACGTCACCCTTGATGACATCCGAGCGATGGCACTGCCGGTCTTGAGGCACCGTATTCTTATCAATTACCGCGCGGAGGCGGAAGGCGTCACTGTGGCGAAGGTGATTGGGAGGCTGATTGAGAGCTTGGAGAAGTGATGGGGCAGGAGTGTTTAGTTTTTTAGTACTGAAGCCATCATAACCCGATGAATGTGATCGACCAAATTAAGCTGTCCTTGAGATGGAAGAGAACATCGACGCTATTAGAAGCTGCCGCAGCTCTTATTGAATCCGATCAAAGAGCTTCAGAAGTGGAAGATAGCCTCTCCAAGTTTGAGGACTTCCTGGACCACAATGAACTGGAATGCGCGATGAACATGTTGGAGCAGGCTTCAGATTCTATCTCGGCACCTGCTGTGGTTTGGATAAAATTGGCTGAGGCGGCTGCTAGTATGGAGCTAACTCAGCACGAACAGGAGTTCCTCGGAAGAGCGAAACAGGATGGTGAAAACACGGCACTAAACACTAATCACTAACTACTAAACACTCCCAGTGCCTTCCCACCTCGACACCTCCGCCCTCGCGCGCATTCGCTCTCTCGAATTGCGCGCGAAGGTCATCGTCGAGGGGCTCTGGAAAGGCATGCACCGCAGCCCGTATCATGGCTTCTCGGTCGAGTTCTCCGAATACCGGGCCTACGTCCAGGGCGATGATCCGCGCTACATTGATTGGAAGGTGCTAGCTCGTAGCGACCGCACGTTCATCAAGAAGTTCGAGGACGAGACGAACCTGCGTTGCCAACTCGTCGTGGATCACAGCCGCTCGATGAGCTTCGGCTCGGGGCCGATGACGAAAGCGGATTACGCGGCCACGCTCGCGGCTACCATGGCCCTCTTTCTCATGCAGCAGGGCGATGCCGTGGGCGTGACGACTTTTGGTCAGACGTTGCAGGAACACATCCCCGCGCGGAATCGTCCCGGCCATCTGCGGCGGCTCATGCTGGAACTGGAAAAGCCCGCGCCTGCGGGTGCCACATCGCTCGATCTCAGCGTCAGCCAGCTCGCCGACCTCGTCCGCAAGCGCGGCCTGATTTGCCTCGTGTCTGATCTGCTCGCGCCTGTGGAGAAGCTGGAGCGCCAGCTCGGCCTGCTCGGTGCCATGGGCCATGATGTCGTGCTCTTCCACGTCATGGATCGCGCCGAGATCGACTTCAGTTTTGATAAGGCCGCGCACTTCCGCGATGCCGAAACCGGCACCGAGCGATTCATCGATCCCGCCTCCGCTCGCGAGGTCTATTTGAACCGCCTGAACGTCCACCGCGACTTCATCCGCCGCGCCTGCGAGCGCCAAGGCATCGAGTATCACTGGACCCCGACCGACACCCCCATCGAGCACGTCCTCTTCGACTTCCTCTCCGCCCGCCTGAGAAAGAAAGGAGGCGTGGCACGGCGATGACCTGGCTCTTCCCACTCTATCTCCTCGGCGGAGCCGCGATCATCGGGCCGATCCTGATGCATCTGCGTCGCAAGCCGCCGCAGGACCGGGTGGAGTTCAGCTCGCTTATGTTTCTGGAGGCGCAGACACCGATGCCCGTGAGCAAGCGTCGCCTGGAAAACTGGCTGCTGCTTTTGCTGCGCTGTCTCGCGCTACTGCTGCTGGCGCTGATGTTTGCCCGGCCTCTCTGGCGCTCGGAGAATGAAGACACCGTTTCGCAGAATCAAGCCACCGTGCTGCTGCTGGATCGCAGTGCGTCGATGCAGCGCGGTGATCTTTGGAAACAAGCCCTTACCGCCGCGGCACAACGTCTGGAGAAGATCGCCATCACAGATCGTCTCGCCGTGGCGACCTTGGATCATGAAACAAAACTGCTCTGGTCCTTCGATCAAGACAAGACCTCCGCCAGCACTCGACTTGCTGCTTTGAAGCCACAACTCGCCGCGCTGAAGCCCGGCTGGGCCTCGACCGATCTCGGAAAGGCACTGGTGGATGCCGCGGGTTGGTTTGGCAGCGCGCAAGGTATGAGCGGATTGAAGAAGCGAGTCATCGTCATCACCGACTTCCAGGAGGGCGCGCGGATGGATGCCTTGCGCGGCATGGTCTGGCCGGAAAATATCGCCGTCGAGATCGTGCGCGTGGACGCCCCGAACTCCGACAACTTCACGCTCTCCCTCGCTGCGAGTGCTGAGGAAAGCCTGCCGGGCCAAAGCGATGCGCCCACGACTCGTGTCCGCCTCAGCAACACCCGCGATTCGAAAGCCAGCGACTTCAAGCTCGCCTGGGACAAGGGCACGGATGCACCGACTACCGGTTATCTTCCTTCAGGTGCGAGCCGAGTGCTGAGCCTTCCCGGCACCACAGGCACACTCAATCTCACTGGCGATGCCTGGGACTTCGACAACCGCATTTACATCGCGCCCTCTCAGCCAAAGGCGGTGAAGATTGTCTTCATCGGCGATGAAAAGACCCGCAGCGAGGCAGCCTCGCCGCTCTTCTACTTGAGCCGTGCCTTGCAACTGACGCCGAGCCTGAGCCCTGAACTCACTGTCGTGCCGGAGAGCGCTGCGATCATTCCCGCGGGCACGGAGCTTGTCTTCATCTCCGGTGCGAGACTCAGTGCGCCTCTCATGCAAAGCGTGCGCGCATTGGCGGAGAAGGGTGGCTTGGTCATCGCAGTAGTCACGCCAGAGATGAAGGCGCAGGACCTAGAAGCACTCACGGGCATTAGCGGCATTAAGTCAGACGTTTCGGATAAGTCTGACTCGACTGACGAATACCAGATGCTCGCTGAGGTGCAGACCGCGCACCCGCTACTGCGTCCCTTTGCTGATGAGCGCTTGCGTGACTTCACGAAGCTCCGTTTTTGGAAACACCGCAAGCTCACGTTACCAAAAGACGCGCCACTCGAAGTGCTCGCACGCTTTGACCAAGGTGATCCTGCCATCCTCGCGCGGTCGCTTGGCAAAGGCCGTCTTGTCTTACTCACCAGCGGCTGGCATCCGGCAGACAGCCAGCTTGCGCTCAGTACGAAGTTTGTCCCGCTGCTCTACGGCTGGCTGGAAGCCGCCGGATTCCGCAACGAACAAGCTGTGTCGTTGTTGGTTGGAGATGTGCTTCCACTTGAGGCAGCCACCTCGATCATGACTCCCGACGGTCAGACGCTCACTCCCAAACCCGGCGACACCATTCGCACTGAGACACCGGGTATTTACACCTTGGGCAAAGATCGCCTCATCGCCGTCAACATCGCGCCCGAAGAAGGTCGCATCACCCCGATGGATCTCGCCAAGCTGCGTGAACTCGGCGTGCGAGTCGAAGAAGGTGATGTGGATGCCACCGCCAGCGCCAAAGCCGAGGACAAAGAGCGCCTCGCCATCACCGAGCAAGAGGCCCGCCAGCGAGCCTGGATCTGGCTGCTCGGCAGCTTGCTCGCCATCCTCGCCTGGGAAACCTGGTTGGCCGGAAGAATCAGACAGGGAACACTTCAACCCGCGTATTCATCACCATGATCGAAGCCGAAATCCTCAAAGAGAAGTTCCGCGTGGTCATCGACAAGATGCGCACGCTAAAGCGCCAGCGTCTGGTCATCCTGATCTATCTCGCGATGTGCGCTTTGCTGCTCGTTGTCATCAGTCACCCCGAGTGGTTGCCGAAGGCATGGCGTGTGAGGTTTTTGCAAGGTCTGACACTGCCGCTCGTCATCGGTGGACTGTTGGCGTGGTGGCGATATCGTCGCCGGATCTCTCCTTTGGAGATCGCCCGCAAGTTGGAGAAAAAAGACCCGAAACTGAATGGCCTCGCCATCACGGCGGCGGAACTTTTACAGAAGCCTGAGCCCAGCTTTTTGGAGCGTCGGGTCATCTCTCAGTTCACGGATCATGCCGCCACGCAGGATTGGTCGAAACAGCTCATTGGCTGGCGTGGAGCGCTGTGGGGATCACGCAGCATGATTGCGACGGCCATCCTGCTTATCACCTGCGTCGTCCTTTCGAATCGAGCTATCTGGCGGCACGATCATCGTCCAAAGCAGGTTGCTCAAAAAGCTGTTGTAGAGCCCGCGACCCCAGCCCCAGAACTTTCCGCTACGCTCACCCCTGGAGACACCGAGATTGAGCGCGGATCACGACTTGTCGTCGAGGCCACTTTTGCCAAAGAGGTGCCTACTGACGCGACGCTGATCATCTCTGAACTCGATGGCAAAGAGCGGGATCGCATCCCCATGCGGCTGACGGTGGATGAACAGGTCTTTGGTGGCATGATTGCCAAGGTGGACAAGGACGCGCGGTATCATGTCGAGTTTGGCGAGGGCAAATCGAAGCAGCACACGATCACGACTTTTGTGTATCCGAAGTTGGAACAGGTGGATGTGAAGATCACACCGCCAGCCTACACGAAGCTGCCGCCGAAGGAGATCAAGAACACGATGAAGATCTCGGCGATGGAAGGTAGCTCGATCGATTTCAGTCTGAAGGTGAACAAGCCGGTCAAAGAGGCGGAGTTGTTTGGTGAAGATAAGACGGCGATCAAGCTCGTGCCATCGGCCAAAGATCCGACGATCCTCGTGGCGACGATGAAGGCGGAGAAGACGCAGAAGTGGCGCGTGCATCTGGTGGACGACAAGGAACGGGCGAATAAAAATCCGCCTTGGATCAGCGTGACGGTGCAGTCGAACCAACTCGCGAAGATCGAGGTCGTCTTCCCGAAGCGCGATGTGCAGGTCTCGCAGATCCAGGAGTTGCCGGTCGAGGCGAAGGTCTGGGATGATCTCGGCGTGACGAAGAGTGGCGCGAGCTTCAGCATCGCAGGCAAGACGAAGGACGTCATTTTCAAGCATGGCGTCACTGAGCCCTCCAAGAAGCAGGAGGTGAAGGAATTACTTGCTCTGGAAACCGAAGATGCAGCGCCACGGCAGCTCGTGAGTTATCACTTCTGGGCTGAGGACACAGGTCCGCAGGGCGAAGTCCGCCGCGCGATGAGCGACATGTTCTTCGCCGAGGTTCGCCACTTTGAAGACATCTTCCGCGAAGGCGAATCGCCTCCCGGCCCTCCAGGCAAGGAACCCAAAGGCGACACGGACAAACTCGTCGAGCTGGAGAAGCAGATCGTGAATGCCACCTGGCGGCTCGTCCGCGATACCAATGCGGGCAAAACCATGGAAGCTGCCGCACCCGATGCCGGTGTCGTGCAGGAGTCGCAGGCAATGGCACTCGAGCAGACGAAAGAGGCAATGGAAAAGGCCGAAGATGCCCAGATCAAAACCGCTCTCACCGAAGCCTGGAAGAGCATGAAGGACGCGCTCGATCCACTCGGCATGGCGGCGGAGGAGAAGAAGCGTGCCTCTTTGAACCAAGCTCTGACCTTTGAGCAAAGCGCGCTGGAGTGGCTACATCAGGCTCAGAGTCGCGAGCACATGATCATGCGCTCGAAGTCATCGAAGAGCGCCAGTGGTAAGCAAAAGCAGATGCAGAATCAGCTCATGGAGCTGGAGATGAAGCAGGAGGAACAGCGCTACGAAGAAGAGAAGCAGGCCACCGAGGAACAAACCGCCGAGCAGCAGGAGAATTTGCAAGTGCTGAACCGGCTGAAGGAACTCGCACGTCG
>JBIKIA010000217.1:0-7716 GCA_044361885.1 Prosthecobacter sp.
GGAGTTCTCCATCAGCACCGACGCGACTCCCGCGAACCTCCGCAAAGTCTGCTTCACCACGAACTACACGAACCCCGAGCAGTGGACGCTCCATGCTTCCCAGACCTCCGCGCCCGTCGCGCTGAAGCCCGGCGGACGCTACTTCATCGAACTCGTCCACAAAGCGACGTGGGGTGCAGATCACTTCGCCGCCGCGTGGTCGCCTGAGGGTGACAAATTGCCGCAGCTCATCACCGGCAGCTTCGTCGAGCCGACGCAAAAGCTGGCAGCCTTTGACAAAGACATGGTCTTCTACGCCAGCGCCGGACGCGACCGCACCTACTGGTGGCCGCATGACCGCATCCAGCTCGCGGGCACGATCATCAAAGCCCTCAGCAGCAGTGCCACTGCCACTGCGCTCTGGAAGCAGGTCTCCGGCCCGAAGGCCACGATCCTCACGCCGACGAGCCCAACCAGCGATACCATCCTGTCCGCCATCGGCGTCTATGTATTCGAACTCGCCGTCACCGAAGGCACGCGCACCAGCCGCGACACCGTGGCCATCACGGTGAACAAAGCCCTCACCACCAGCAGCGGCGCGCTGACACGCTCCGTCTGGCTCGATGTGGAAGGCGGCACGCTCGCGGACCTCACCACTTACGATCCCCAGCTCGCCTACCCGCATCTCGAAGATCAGTTCCCCGGCACCGAGACACCACGGAACTGGGCGGACTACTACGGCCAGCGTTTGAAAGGCTACCTCACCGTGCCAGTCGCTGGCCGCTACACCTTTTGGATCGCTTCCGATCACGCTGCCGACTTCAAGATCGACCTCAAAGACAGCCTCGGACTCCGCCGCATCGCCTACCTGGAGCACGAGGGCCATCAGCCACGCATGTGGGATGATCACCCCGAACAAAAGTCTGCCGAAGTCGAGCTCCTGGCGAACACGCCTTACTCCATCCAGATCCTCCACAAAGAGCGCGAAGGCAGCGATCACGTCGCTCTCGCCATGAGCGGCCCCGCCACGAATGGACGCGAGGTCGTCTCGCGTGGCTTCCTCACGCCGGATCACTCGGCACCGCCTTTCAATCCCGAGATCACCATCGCGCTCGGCAGTGATCGCACGCTGCTCTGGCCGCAGAGTCAGGTCGCCATCGCCGCACTGGTCTATGATTTGAATCAAGGTCCGCAGGCGCTGACCTACAAATGGAGCAGCACCTCCACGAAGGTCAGCTTTGATAACAGCACTAGTCCCGTTTCGATCGTGAAGTTCACCGGCCCCGGTGTGTATGAAATCAAAATGACCGCCACCGATGGCGCGAACACCGCCACGGATGCCCTGCTCCTCACCGTGCAAAATCCGCTCACACCGAAATCAGGCGGTCTGCTGCGTGAAGTGTGGACTGGCATTGGCGGCTACACCCTCGCCGATCTCACGAACTCCGCCGCCTATCAGGGCAAGCCGACCTTCTCCGACATCGTGCCCAATCTCGAAGCACCGTCGAACTGGGGCGACAACTACGGGCAGCGCCTCAGCGGCTTCCTGCAAGTGCCGGTCGAGGGCGACTACGTCTTCCTCATCTCCAGCGATGACCAGAGCGAACTCTGGCTGAATGCCGCTGGCGAGCCTGCTGCGGGAGCCACCAAGATCTGCTCCACGCCATGGGCCACAGGTCGCTACAACTGGACTGGCTATCCTTCCCAAAAGTCGGCCTCCATCCATCTAGTGCCCGGCAAGCGCTACTACATCAAGGCGCTGCAAAAAGAAGGCGGCGGCGATGATTGCCTCGCTGTGGCTTATCGACTTGCATCGCAAACCGACGCGCAGGCTCAGGTCATCCCCGGCGTGCTCCTCAGCCCGCCCGATGGCGTCACCGCAGAGACCTTTGACAGCGAGATGAACGTGCGCGCTGGCGAGCCACAAAGCGGCTACTGGCCGAAGTCGCGCTACACTTTGCACGGCACCGCGCTCGACTACATCCCAGGCCCGGAGGCGCTCGCCTATCGCTGGACAGTTACGAGCGGTCCTGCTGGCACCGTCTTTGATCTGCCCACCGCTCCGACCACCGGCGTGCAATTCCCCAGCGCTGGCACTTATAGGATCCAACTCACCGCCACCGATGGCAAAAACTCCCGCTCAGCCACGACCAGCGTCACTATTTCTCCAGCACTCGGCGTCGGCACCGGCACGATCCTCGCGGAAGTCTTCAAAGGCATCACCGGATCATGGGTCACCGATCTAACTAAGAACGCCAAATACCCCAGCAGCCCCGACGAGCGCTTCCAGCTGCGCACTTCCGAGATCGTCTCAAACACGGGCGACAACTACGGCATGTTGCTTCGCGGCTATGTGCATCCGCCCGTGACTGGCGTGTATCGCTTCAATCTCGCCTCCGATGAATGGAGCGAGGCCTATCTCAGCACCGACCGCACGCCGGAGAAGAAGGAGCTGCTCTGCTTCGTGCCCGCCGCCACCGACTATTATGAATGGCGCAAGTTCCCCGATTACCAGCTCTCCCGCCCCGTCATGCTGACAAAAGGCCAGAGCTACTACATCGAGGTCCGCTACAAAGAAGGCGGCTGGCGGGATCATCTCGCGCTCGCCTGGCTCTGCCCTGGCAAAGCCGCTTTTGAAGTCATCGACGGCGCTTTCCTTTCCCCGCTCCAGCTCGCCGACAAAGCTGCACCCACCATCACCCTCACCGGAGGCAATGCTGTCACCATCAATGTCGGCGGCGCTTTCACAGACCCTGGCTTCAGTGCCCTTGATGGCATCGACGGCGATCTCACCGGCTCTGTGCGAGTGGACGGCAGTGTGGATACTTCCACGCCTGGCACCTACACACTGCGCTACATCGTCACCGATAAATCCGGCAATCAAAGCACCGTCGCCACTCGTCAGGTGACGGTCGCTGTCGCCGCGAACACCGCGCCGACCTACCCCGCCGACACCAGCGGCACGCATCCGACCACAGCATGGACAGCACCCGCGACGATCTCCGACATCGACGCTACGCGCTTCCTCAAGCAGGCCACCTTTGGCCCGAATGAAGCCGAGATCGCCAAAGTGAAGCAGCTCGGTTTTGCCAAATGGATCGACGACCAGCTCGCCCTGCCCGCCACGAGCCACCTCGATCATCTCGACCGCATGGCGCTCTTCGAAGGCGCGCAGCAAAAGCTCCTCGAACTCTCCCGCACCGCCAACACGCTCGGCCTTCCCGGCGCGATGATGCCCACCACGAGCACGCCGCTGAACACCGAAGATCGACTCTATAGCTGGTGGACACTCGCGATGACCTCGCCGGATCAGCTTCGTCAAAGAGTAGCGCTAGCCCTGAGCGAGATCATCGTCATCTCCGACCGTTCCGGTTCCGGGCTGCGGAATTACCCGCGCGGCTGCACGAACTTCTACGACATGCTCGTGAAGAGCATCGCGCCAGGGAAGACGTATCGCCAACTGCTCGAAGACGTGACCTTAAACCCGATCATGGGCACCTGGCTGACGATGGTGCGCAGCACGAAAACGAAGCCCGATGAAAACTACGCCCGTGAGATCATGCAGCTCTTCAGCATCGGTTTGGAGCACCTGAATAAAGACGGCACCCTCAAGCGCGATGGCTCTGGCAACGCCATCCCGACCTACACGCAGGATGAGATCCGCGAACTGTCCCGCGCCTTCACCGGCTGGACCTACGCGAACTCGCGCAGCTTCACCTGGACGAGCTCCGCCGATGTCATCAATGCCATGATGTCCTTTGAAGATCAGCATGATCGCGGACAAAAGGTGATCGTCGGTGGAGCCACCGTGCCTGCCGGACAAACCGCCGCTCAGGACATCCGCCGCTGTGTCGATGTGCTCGCCGCGCATCCCAATGTCGGGCCCTTCCTTGTCGAGCGACTCATCCAACGTCTCGTCACCAGCAACCCCAGCCCCGCCTACATCTTCCGCGTGTCCAAAGTGTGGGACAACAATGGCAAAGGCGTGCGTGGCGACCTCTGCACCGTCGTGAAAGCCATCCTGCTCGACAGCGAAGCCCGCAGCATTGGCAGTGGCGTTGGTTCAGGCAAAATGAGCGAGCCGATGATCCGCCTCTCCCGCGTGATGCGTGCCTTTGGCAAAGCGCCGAGCAGCAACCCGCCACTGCTGGGCCGCTACTTCATGTGGAATGCGCTCGATGAGATCGGCCAGTGGCCGATGCAGGCGCCGACAGTCTTTAACTTCTTCACGCCCACCTACGCGCCGCCCGGCCCCGTGCTGGAGGCAGGCATCGTCTCGCCCGAGTTCGAGATCACCACCGAACTCACCGCCACCGACACCGCGAACTACTTCTTTGAAGGCGTGACGAACGGCTTCTACACCAACGCCAGCAGCCGCATCACGCTCGACCTCACCCCACTCACCAGCCTCTGGATCACGCCCGATGCACTGATGACGAAGATCGAAACGCTGCTCCTCGGTCGCCCCATGTCCACCAGCCTGCGTGCGTCATTGCTCAGCCTGCACACCCTTCACTCCACGAATGCCACCAACGGCATTCGAGTCATGCTCCAACTCCTCTCGGCCTCGCCCGAGTTCGTGATGGAAAAATGAGTCCAGCACCCAATTCCAATGAACGCTGAAAACCTCCCCACCATCCTCACGCGCCGGAATTTCCTGGGTGGCAGCGCCTGCTCGGCGATGTCCACGACCTGCCTGCTGAACACGATCCTCACCCTGCGGCATGTGAATGCCCAGGCGGCGGATGTGCTCGCACCGGGCACGCCTTACAAAGCCATCGTCTGCCTCTTCCTCTACGGTGGCAATGACTCGAACAACGAGGTCATGCCGCGAGAAAGCAGCGCGCACGCGAAGTATGCCGCCAGCCGCACCGTGCTCACGATCCCGCAGGCAAACATCCTCGCGCTGAACACACTCAATGATAACGGCCTCCAACTCGGCCTGCATCCCTCGATGACCGGGATGCGCGACCTCTACAACGTTGGCAAAGCCGCCCTGATGACGAACGTCGGCACGCTCATCGCCCCCGCGACGATGGCGGACTACCGCAACCGCACCGCAGCGATCCCTGACAATCTTTTCTCCCACAGCGATCAGCAGATGCAGTGGCAGACCAGCGCCAGCACGATGAATGCGGCCTACAACCAAACCGGCTGGGGCGCACGCATGGCGGAGGCACTCGTTGGCACGCAGCAGCGCACTTCGGTGTCGATGCTCGTCTCACTCAGCGGCACGAATTTCTTCCAGGTCGGCAAGACGATGTTCCCCTTCCGACCCGGCCCCGGCGGCACGCCTGTCTTCCGTCTCGGCCAAGGCACCAGCAGCCAAGATGTCACGCGCTACACCGCCTTCCGAAACATCCTCAATGCCGAGTATGCGAACCTGATGGAGGACGCCTTCGCCGATCTCTCCAACAAGTCGATCATCGAGGCCGACACGATCAACACCGCTCTCGCTGGCACCTCGAACTTCCCCACGATCCCGAACTCTGGTCTCGGCGAGCAACTCCGCACCGTGGCGAAGATGATCCAGGCGCAGGGCCCGCTCGGCATCACGCGCCAGATCTTCTTCGTCGCCACCGGTGGCTTTGACACCCACGGCCCGCAGCTCGGCGATCACGCGAACCTCCTCGGCGGTGTTAGTTCGGCCATGAAAGGCTTCCAGGATGCACTGGAAACCATCAACATGGGCAACAGCGTCACCACCTTCACCGCGAGCGACTTCAACCGCACCTACGACAGCAACGGCCGCGGCTCCGATCACGGCTGGGGCGGGCATCACCTCGTCATGGGCGGCGGTGTTAATGGCCAGAAAGTCTATGGCTCCTTCCCCGATCCCGACATCAACCTCGCCGGACATCCGCTGAACACCGGCCGCGGCAACTGGATCCCCACGACCGCCGTCGATCAATACGCCGCCACCATGGCCAAATGGTTCGGCCTCAGCGACACACAAATCCGCGACGTGTTCCCGAACATCGTGAACTTCGATCCCGATCTCGGCTTCATGAAAGCGGCGTAAAGTGGTCCGCACATGAAGCGCTACCTCCGCCCGCTCGCTTTCACCGCACTGCTGATCTTGGCCGTTCTCTTCGGGCTCATGCTCGGCAAGGGCGGTGGCCTCGCAGGCTTGTGGGCTGATGTGAAGAGTTTGCTTGGCCGCGAAAGCTACCAACTCGATCCGAACGACCCCGTCCTGAAAGCCGGGCTCCCACAACCAGATCCAGCTGCTGGTCTGCCTGACTCGCCGCTCAATGACTTTCTCAAACCCGACCTCACCCCGCAGGAGCAAACCCAGATCGTCGGGCAGATGCTGATCGACTACTGGACGAGTGTGCGATCCCTCCCCGGCGGCACCTGGGAGGAGATCCGCGAGCAACTCGCCGGCAAGAACAAGAAGGAACTCGCCCTCGTGCCGAAAGAGCACCCGGCGCTCGCTACGGACACCTTCCGCCCAAAGCCCGGCGCGTCCGGCATCCACCTGCACGTCATTTCCAGCAGCGGCTGCGCCTTCCAGCTCATCTACGATGGCCCCGACAAACAGCCCTTCACCGACGACGATCTCATCCGCAATTACCCGCCGGATTTGAAGTTCGAGTAATCAGTAAACATCGCGGCGATAGCGCTTCGCCTCTTTGAAGGCGGCCATCCAGGCGACGGCCTCTTCGGGAGTCTTGCCGCCTTCTTTTTCGAGGATGGTGTGCAGAGCTTTATCGACATCCACTGCCATGCGTGCGGCATCGCCGCAGACATAGACGATGGCTCCCTGCTGGAGCCAGGCGTAGATCTCGGCACTGTGCTCCAGCATCTTGTGCTGAACATAGATCTTCTCCGCCTGATCGCGACTCCAGGCCGTGGTGAGCTTGTCTAGCGTCCCGTTGGTTAGCCAGCGCTCAAACTCATCCTTGTAGAAAAAGCAGGTCTTTTCACTGACCTCGCCAAAGAACATCCAGGCCTTGCCCTTCGCCGCCGTGGCTTCGCGTTCCTCCAGGAAGGCACGGAAGGGCGCGATGCCGGTGCCTGGGCCGATCATGATGACGGGCGTCTCGTCCTGCGGATCAGGCAGGCGGAAACCTTTGCCGTGGTTCACGAAGACGGGAATAAGCGTCTCGCCGACCGTGATGCGATCTGCGAGGAAGGTCGAGGCCACACCGCCGCGCTCGCGCCCGTGGCTACTGTACTTCACCGTGGCGACAGTGAGATGCACTTCCTTCGGGTGCGCCTTCTGGCTGCTGCTGATGGAGTAGAGGCGGATGTTCAGCTTTTTCTGCGTGAACATGAACTCCTGCGGCTCGAACTTGGCCGTGGGATTTTCCAAAAGCAGGTCGATGACGAAGCGGCCCCAGAGGTAGCTTTTCAACTCTTCCTTCCTGTCCGGCTCCAGCAGGCCATTGAGCGGCGTGTGGCCACCAGTCTTCTCAATGATGGCCTTGATGAGTTTGTTGTCGATCTCGGTGATGAGCGTCGCTTCAATCAAAGCCTGACGGATGGGCACTTCGATGCTAGTTTTGGGATGCTTCACGATCTCCTCGCCTGTGAAACCGAGCGCGCGTAGTGTGTCAAAGACGAGCGCGGGATCATTCGTCGGCTGCACCGCGAGGGAGTCGCCAGGGGTGTATTCCAGCTCGCCACCTTCCAGGTCGATCTCATAATGCCGCGTGTTCTTCGGCGCACCCGGGCCGGAAATGTCCAAAGCCTTCTTCACCTTGGCGATGAAGGGATTTTTCACGTTATAGA
>JBIKIA010000218.1:0-7708 GCA_044361885.1 Prosthecobacter sp.
GGATGCAGTCCCCCGGTGTGGAGTGGCCACCGCGCTGGAGATGGCCGAGCACGGAGGGGCGAACTTCGAGGTCCGGGAAGGGGGCTCCCTCGCGCTGGAAGTAGCTTTGGAAGGCGTCGCGCAGGACGTAGGCACCGTTGCGCTTCTGCTCGGGCTCAAATTTCACCCCTTCGGCAATCAGCACGATGGCGTGACCACGTCCTCGGGTCATTGCCCCTTCGATTTGCTCCGCGAGTCCGCGCATTTTGGCTTCGGACAAAGCACCGCCTTCGGGTGTGATCACCATTTCCGCGCCGGAGGCCAGCGCGGCCATGCGGGCGAGGTCGCCGCTCTCGCGGCCCATCGTCTCCAGCACCATCACCCGGCGGTGGCTGCGCGCGGTGTCGATGAAGTGATCCACGGCCCAGACGAGTGTGTGGACGGCGGTGTCCACGCCGAGGGACATTTCGGTAAATTGCAGATCATTATCGATCGTGGCTGGCACGCCGATAATGCGCAGATCACTCTCATCGGCGAGCAAACGGGCGCCTGTGAGGGAGCCATCACCACCGCTGACGATGAGGGCGCGCACCCCGAGTTTTTCCAAAAGTAAGATGACTTCGCGGCGGACTTCGGGCTTGTGGAAGTCCAGGCAGCGGGCGGAGCCGAGGATGGTGCCGCCTTTGCCCATGATGCCGGACACACTGGCGTGGTCCATTTGAATAATGCTTTGCTGCGCGTCGATGAGGCCGCGGTTGCCGATGTTGCGCTCGATTTCCTGCTTCAGGCGGTAGAGAGCATCAGCGTCGCTGTTCACCTGACGTGCGGCGCGGACCAGGCCGCGGTAGCCGTCGCGGATGCCAAACACGGGGATTTGATGACGATTCAGCCCCAGGCGCACGATCGCGCGCAGGAAAGCATTCATACCTGGGGCATCGCCGCCACTGCACAGGACGGCCACGGGACTTTCGGGAGAGAGGGACATGGGTGGTTGATGGCCGCAGGCGGGAGATTTCACGGAATACCCGCCCGACGGGCCGCCAGACATAGCGGGCCGCAGGGATGTGGCAAGCCGTGGATGCATTCCTCATCCGCAGTCGAAAACACCTCCGGCACGAAAAGCAGGCCCACTCTTTCCCCACATGCGGTGAATGCCCTGCCCTTTCTGGCGAGTAACATCACCGCCCTTTGAAACGCCTCTTCGCCATCCTGCTTCTCGCCTCCTCCGCCATCGCAGCCGAGCCGGTGAAGCTCGACTTCACCCGCTACATGGATGGAAAATACCTCTTCGAGCGCAACTGCATCGTCTGCCATGGCCCGCGTGGCGACGGCAATGGCGAGATGTCTCCCACGCTGAATCCGAGACCGCGCTCGTTCCGCGAAGGCATATTCAAGTTCCGCACCACGCCCTTTGGCAGCCTGCCGACGGACGACGACCTCCGCCACACGATCAAACACGGCCTCACTGGCACGGCGATGGGCATGTTTTCCCAGCTCACGGACGACGATGTCACCTCCGTTATCGAGTATGTGAAGTCCTTCTCCCGCCGCTGGCGCAAAGCCGAAAATTACGCCGAGCCGATGACGCTGCCTGCACCGCCCGACTGGCTCGCCGAGATGAAGCAAAACGCCGCTCATGCCGAGAAAGGCAAAACACTCTTCGTCACGAACTGCTCCGCCTGCCACGGACCTGCTGCTGATGGCAAAGGCCCCGCCGTCGCCGCCCTCAAAGACCTCTGGAATTTCCCCGCCAAACCCTCCGACCTCCGCCAGCCGCATCTCCGCTGTGGCGATCGCCCCCAGGACATCTACCGCGTGCTTGCCACCGGCCTGAATGGCACGCCGATGGTCAGCTTTGAAACCACCCTCACCCCCGAGCAACGCTGGGACATCATCGCCTACCTTCTCACGCTGAAACTCCCCGACGTGCCCACGCTCGGGAATGCGCCGCCGAGAGAGACGGTCCAGACGAAGTAGCGGCTCGTGATTGAATCGCGGTGGCCCGCAGGTAAGTGGGCCGCGCTATGAAATTACACCCTGCGCATGGTTGCCTCGTCGCGATGGCTCTCGTAGCCACCGCCAGCACTTCGGCCCAGCCCGCGAAAGAGACCATGACCACCGCCAAGCCCCCAGTCGCCCAACAGCGACCTTTCCAGTTCACCCATCACGGCATCACGATCGAGGACCCCTGGCACTGGCTGCGCGATCCCGGTTATCCGAAGATCAAAGACAAGGACGTGCTGGCTTATTTGAAGGCTGAGAACCGCTACTTCGAAGCGCACATGAAGGCTCAGCAGCCGCTCGTAGAAACGCTCTTCGAGGAGATGAAGGGGCGCATCCAGGAAGACGACAGCAGCGTGCCGCAAAAGGATGGCGACTGGATCTACTGGTCCACCTTTACCAAAGGCTCGCAGTATCGCCGCCACTACCGGAAGCCCGCTGCCGGCGGTGATGAGCAGATCATCCTGGATCAAAACGAACTCGCCAAGGGCAAGGACTACTTCCAGCTCAGCGAACTCGTCATCAGCCCGAATGGCAAGCTCATGGCCTACGCGTATGATGACGACGGCTCCGAGCGCTTCGAGGTGCATTTCCGCGATCTCACCACGGGCAAAGATCTGCCCGATGTCATCCCCGGCACGCTTTCCAGTCTCGTGTGGTCGGCGGATAGCGGCGGCCTCGTCTTTGGCTATGCCAATGACAACTGGCGCACGGACAACATCCACTACCACCGCCTCGGCGATTCCGTGAAGAAGGCCAAGCTGCTCTACCAAGAGGCGGACATCGGCTTCAGTTGCGATGCCGATCTCAGCTCTCAGGAAGACTGGATCATCATCGGCACCGGCGACCAAGTCACCAGCGAGGTTCGGCTCGTTCCTGCCGCCAATCCCACCGCCGAGCCCATCCTCGTCAGCCCGCGAAAAGTGGGCCGCGAGTACGATGTCGATCTCCGCGATGGCACGCTTTTCATCCACACGAATGACGAGCATGTGAACTTCCGCATCGCCACCGCCTCGCCGGAGAAGCCCGGCGAATGGAGAACGCTCATCGAAGGCAGTGACCGGCATTACCTCACCGACCTCGGTCTCTTCAAAGACTTCTTCGTCACCGAAGGCCGCATCGACGGACTCGACCAGATCGAGATTCGCCGCTACGACGAGCCTTTAAAACCCGAGCGCATCGCTTTCCCCGAACCCAGCTACGCCGCCGGACTCAGCAGCAATCCTGAATACGCGGTCACCACACTGCGCATCGACTACGAGTCCATGGTCACGCCTGCCACGGACTACGACTACCATGTCGCCGAAAAGCGTCTGGAGACGCTGAAAGTACAGCAGATCCCCAGCGGCTATGATGCGAGCCAGTATGAAACCGAGCGCATCATGATCACCGCCCGCGATGGCGTGCAGGTGCCTATTTCCATCCTCACGAAGAAAGGCTTCAAAAAGGACGGCAGCCAGCCACTGCACCTCTACGCCTACGGAGCCTACGGCATGGCCACACCGCCCGACTTTTCTGCGAACCGTCTCTCGCTCGTCGATCGTGGCTTCGCCTATGCCATCGCCCACATTCGCGGTGGCGATGACCTCGGCTACCAGTGGTATCTCGATGGCAAGCTCATGAAGCGCACGAACACGTTCAACGACTTCGTCGATGCCGCGCGCGGACTCATTGAGCGCGGCTACACCGCGAAAGGCCGCATCACGGCCAGTGGTGGCAGCGCCGGCGGCGAGCTGATGGGTGCCGTGGTGAATCAAGCGCCCGAACTCTTCGGCGCTGTCGTAGCCCATGTGCCTTTCGTCGATGTGCTGAACACGATGCTCGACACCGAACTGCCGCTCACCCCTGGGGAGTGGCCCGAGTGGGGAAATCCCATCACCGACAAAGCCGCGTTTGAATTCATCCGCAGCTACAGCCCCTACGACAACATCGCGGCCAAAGCTTATCCGCCCATGATGATCACCGGCGGCCTGAATGACCCGCGTGTCACCTACTGGGAACCCGCCAAAATGGTCGCCAAACTCCGCACGATGAAGACGGACAAAAATCTCCTGCTTCTTAAGATCAACATGGGTGCTGGTCACGGCGGCAAATCCGGCCGCTACGAGCACCTGCACGAAAACGCCGAGGAGATGGCCTTCATCCTCTGGCAGATGGGCGTCGAAAAGTGACCGCAGGCACATAAGGCAGCATCACGCGCAAATCCGGCATGAAAGATGCCCCGCTCGGTGCGTAGTCCTTAGCCCCCTCATGCGCCGTTTCGCCGTCTTTTTTGTCCCTTCAGTCCTTTTTGTCCTTCCAGCCCATTCCGCCGACTGGAAGGCCATCGAACCCATGCTCGCCGCCAAGTGCTACGGGTGCCACGGCGGCGAAAAAACCAAAGGCGAGGTCGATTTGAAGGCCCTGGCCGCCAATCCCGATGTGCCGGTGAATTTTCAGATCTGGAACACCGTGAAGGACACCATCGACAACGGCGACATGCCGCCGCGAAAGGCGAAGCAGCTCTCGCCGGACGAAAAAGCGGGCATCACTGGCTGGGTACAGCAGTCACTCGATCTGCTCGCGGAGGCGAAGTCCGGCGATCCCGGCCCCGTGACGATGCGTCGACTCACGAACGCCGAGTATGACTACACCCTCCGCGACCTCACCGGCCACGATTACGCGCTCGCGAAGGAATTCCAAACCGACGGCGGTGGCGGCGAAGGTTTCACGAACACCGGCGACGTGCTTTTCATGAGCCCGGCGGCCATCGACAAGTATTTCGCGGCGGCACGCAAGCTCGCGGACTATGCCAGCATCATGCCGGGCACCGGTATCGTGTTCAACTCTGCACGCATCGGCCTTCGCGGACCGGAGCAGGTCAAAGCACAGGCGCAGCAGGGCCTCTATGTGTGGTATCAGCAGAAAGCCGCGCCGCATCTGCCGAAGGACGACGACGACATGCGCGAGGCCGATTACATGCTCGCCTGCTGGAAGCACAAGCACGCCGAGACGCCGCTCGACCAGCTCGCGAAGGACATGAAGCTCAGCATTCACTTCCTGAGCAATTGGTGGAACCTCGTGAACAGCGTGGAGCCGAAAAGCCGCTTCCTCGATCTCACCCGCGTGGCTTGGCGTGAGCTGCCCGCCGATGAAAAAACCGCGATCGAACGCATCAAGGCCATCGAAGCCGACCGACTCTCCTGGAACACCCCCAAGCATCCCGGCAGCGGCGTGCAGCGCCAGCAGCAGGACAGCGACGGCATCCGCCCCTATGTGATGCAGGGCCCGGTGAATGGCAAAACGCATGCCCACCTCTGCTTTGGCGACACCGGCGATGGCAACAAAGGCGACATCGCCCTCGTGACGCAAATCGACTACCACATCGGCAAACAGAAGCTCAATTACCTGACCTGGCTCGACAAGACGCTCGCTGAAAAACGCCAGCAAGTCGCTGCCAACCCGCCACCGCCGAATCTCGACGCCATCAAAGCCCGTCTCGCCGAGTTGGAGAAGGTGCGTGCGCTGTATGGCAAGCATCCGCAGCCCGGTCGCAGCATCGAGGCAAACGTGCTAGCCTTTGCCGCGCCGCAGGTCTTCAAGCTGCCTTTGCCCGAAGGCACAAACTGGCTCCTGGTTCATGCACGCCTCGACTTGCAAAACCCCGACGCAGACGAGGCCACCATCCAGTGGACCATGACCACAGGAACACCACGCGACGTGAAGAAGATCATCCCCGGTGTGCTCACCGTCTGGAAGCGCGGCACCAAGGCCTCTGGCGAGACGATGAACGACTTCAACAAGATGAAGACCGCCTTCCCGGACATGTTCGAGCGCCGCCTCGAGGAGGTCGCCAGCAATCTCTACCGCGGCGGCAAGCCGAACATCACCGTCTATTACTTCAGCGATGACCAACTCGGCTCACTCCTCGGCGAGCAAGATCGCTGGAAGCTCGCCGAGATGAAAAAAGACTGGGGTTACAACGCCGTGCCCAATCTCAATCCGCAGCAGCAGAAGGAATACGACGGCTCGCTGCTCTGGCACCTGCACGAGTTCGCCAAGAAAGCCTGGCGCAGACCCATCACCGAAGACGAGACCAAAAAACTCGACGCCCTCTACTTCGCCAGCCGCGCGAAGGAACTCGACCGCGAGTCTGCCGCGCGTGAGGTGATCGTGCGCATGCTCGTCTCGCCAAATTTCCTCTTCAAAGCCGAGACACTGCCGCCCATCGCCGACGCGAAGACACCCGACGTGCCGCTGAATGCCCACGAACTCGCCTCACGCCTCAGCTACTTCCTCTGGGCCTCTTTGCCCGACTGGAAGCTCCGCAAAGCCGCCGATGACGGCAGCCTCATCAAGCCCGAAGTGCTCGCCGCACAAACTCAGCGCATGCTGCGTGATCCGAAAGCCTCCGCTTTGGCCAAAGAGTTCGCGGGCCAGTGGCTGAAGTTCAATGGCTTCGACGAGAAGAGCACCGTCGATGAGAAAAAGTTCCCGCAGTTCACGCCCGAGCTGCGAAACGACATGCTGCGCGAGGCCGTCGAGTTCTTCACGCATCTCGTCCGCGATGACCGCAACGTCTCCGACATCATTGGCGGCGACTACACCTTCATCAACGAACGCCTCGCCAAGCACTACGGCATCCCCGGCGTTACCGGCGGCGACTTCCGCGAGGTCAAAGCCGCGCAGCAAAACCGCGGCGGCCTCCTCGGCATGGGCGCCATCTTGACGAAGACCTCCCGCCCCCACCGCACCAGCCCCGTTGTGCGTGGCGACTATCTTTATCAAGTCGTCCTCGGCTTCAGCAGCCCGCCACCGCCGCCGAACGTCCCCGAGCTCAAAGAAACCAGCAAACCCTCCTCCTTGCGCGAGGCCCTCATGCAGCATCGCACCGACTCCGCCTGCGCCGTCTGCCACGAGCGCATCGACCCACTCGGCTTCGCCCTGGAGAGCTACGACCCCATCGGCCGCTTCCGCCCCACCGACGAAGCAGGCGGCAAAATCGACGACACCGGTGAAATGATGGACGGCAGCAAGTTCACCGGCCTCACCGGCTTGCGCGATTACCTCAAAAAGAACGAGCCCCAGTTCCTCACCCAATTCACCCGCAAACTCCTCGGCTACTCCCTCGGCCGCCAGACCCTGCCCAGCGACAAAAAACTCCTCCAGCAGATGCAAGCCTCGTTGAAAGCGAATGGTGGGAAGTTTTCGGCTGCCGTGCTCGAAGTCGTGAAGAGCCGACAGTTCTTGAACCGCCGAGCCGAGCCACAGGTGGCGGGTAATCCGTAAACAATGTTTAGGTTTCTCAACAGCATCTGAGGAAGGATCCATTGGGTTGGCACGTTGCTTGAGCCCGCCTCAAGCAACCATTCCCAACATGTCACTCTTCCGCACACTTCTCGGCTGTCTCTCCCTCGCCACCGGCCTGCACGCCGAATTCACCACCGAGCAGCAGCAAGTGCCTTTGGAGGTGCTGCCGAAAGACAGCTCACTCGCGAAGATCGTCCTCATCGCCGGCAGCACGAGCAACAAACCCGGCCAGCACGAATACTTCGCGGGTTGCGCTTTGATGATGGACTGGCTGAAAGCCGTGCCACGCGTGGCACCGGTCATGGCCGCCGATGGCTGGCCGAAGAATGAGGCCGTGCTCGATGGAGCGAAGGCCGTGCTCCTCTTCCTCGATGGCGGCACGAAGCTGCCCTTCCTCGAACCCACGCGCTGGGCAAAGATGCAATCACTCGCCGATGCA
>JBIKIA010000221.1:0-7658 GCA_044361885.1 Prosthecobacter sp.
GTGGTCTCGTGCCTGCTGACAAAGCCTTCGCGGGCTTTGGCAGTGACACAGTGATCATGATCCTCGGTCTGCTGATCCTCACTGCCGCGCTCCAGCGCACAGGCATCGCCGATCTGGCAGGCAGGGCGGTGCTCATGCATGCGGGAAATGACCCCAAACGTCTGCTGCTGGCCGTGATGATCACCGTCGCCAGTCTGAGCGCCTTCATGAGCAACACGGCGGCCACCGCTTTGTTCGTTCCCGTGGTCTTCGGCATCGCGAAGAAATCTGGCATCAACCCAGGAAGGCTGCTCATGCCACTGGCCTTTTCCTCCATCTTGAGCAGTTCGGTCACCGTCATCTCGACTTCGACCAATCTCGTCGTGAGCGGCATGATGACCCGCTATGACATGGCACCCATCGGCATGTTTGAACTGGCACCCGTCGGGCTGACCATCGCTGTCGTCGGGGTGCTCTACATGTACTTCATCGGTCGGCGCATGATCCCTGAACGTGCTGCGCCGGATGCGCAGGATGAGGACTTCGCCGCAAGGCCTTATTTGAGCGAGATCGTCATCCAGCCGGGCTCCAGGTTCGATGGCCTGACTCTGGAGGAAGCCAAGATCGGACAGACACTGGGCCTCACGGTCATCCGCATCATTCGCGAAAAAACACTGCGTCTTCAGGCTCATGCACGCGCCGTTCTCAGGGTCGGCGACGTGATGCTCGTTCAGGGCAGCCAGGAAGACATCCTCAAGGTCAAAGACACCGGCGGCATGGAGATCAAAGCAGACGTGAAATTGTCTGACCCCGATCTGCTGGACAGCGAGAGCGCGCTGGCGGAGGCCATCGTGTTGCCAAGTTCACGACTCATCGGACAAACGCTGAAGGCGTACCGCTTCAGCGAGCGCTATGACCTGCAGGTGCTCGGCATCAACCAGCGCGGCGTCAATGTCTTGAAAAAGATGAGCCTCACCGCCATCAAGCTCGGTGACGTGCTGCTGCTCCAGGGGCGGCGGGAGCGGATCGCCGCACTGGATGGTGAGCATGCCTTTCACATCCTCGGCCCGCTTGGCTGCATGGAAGAGGTGCGTCCGCGCCGTCAGCGCGCCGCGCTGGCCGTCAGCATCTTCATCGCTGCCATCGTGCTGGCGGCCTTCAATGTCACCTCATTGCCCGTGGCAGTCATGCTCGGAGCATTGCTCGTCTTTGCCACCGGCTGTATCACGCCCGAGGAGGCTTATGGCGCCATCGAGTGGAAGGCTATCATTCTCATCGGCTCCATGCTGACCCTGGGCGCAGCCATGGATCACACCCGTGCTGCGGCCTACCTCGCCGGGCAGATCATTGCGCTCATCGGCGAAGCCGGACCCTTGTGGCTGCTCAGCGGGTTCTTTGCGCTCACTGTCCTGCTCACACAACCCATGTCAAACCAGGCCGCCGCCATCGTCGTCATCCCGATCGCCATCCAGACCGCGTTGCAGGCCGGGCTGAATCCACGCCCCTTTGCCATCATGATCGCCGTCGCGGCCAGTTGCTCCTACCTCACACCCCTGGAGCCCTCCTGCCTCATGGTCTATGGCCCTGGCAGATATCGCTTCGCAGACTTTGTGAAGGTGGGCTCGCTCCTCACTTTGCTCATCTACCTCATTGCCATCACTCTGGTGCCTTGGCTCTGGCCTCTGCGGTAGCAGGCTGAATACGCAAGTCTGGCATGTGGAGCCTTGGGATTATCAGGTGCCTTTGAGGTCATCGGCTCGAAGTTTCACAGCCCCTCTTTTGCCACAGACTCAGCCAATCTTTCCTAGACTTACCCATGACAGCGTCGGCTTCCCGTCTTCACGGGCCTGCGCCAGATCGACGCGGAATTCGAGCTGCCAGTCATTGAGTTCTTCGGGGTCGATGAGGACTTGGTTCACGCGCCACGTCTGGCCATCCTCGCTGGGCTCCACGTAAGTGTGTCGGCCATTGCGGGCTTCGTTGTCGAGGCGGATGCGGTCGTGGTCGGCGTAGTAGTCGTCGAGCTCGGGATGGTCGATCTTGCCGCTGATGATCTGTTGCATGTAGCGGAAGATTTCTGTGCGGATGAGCGCGGTGAATTCACGCTTGTTGCGCGTGATGTCGGGGGCTTCCACCGGTTTCTCCTCGACCTCGTCCGGCTTGTAGTTCGGATCACGCAGCTTCTCCCACTCGTCGAGCAGGCTCGAATCCGTGCCGCGCAGCACGCCAGCAATCCACGCCTCCATCTCCTGCACGGCTTCGTTCTTGAAGCTGTCTGGCACGGTCTGCGCCAGGACCTTGTGCACACTGGAAAGATGCCGCAGCAGCACGCCTTCGGCACGATGCAGCTCGTAGTCGTTGATGTAGTCGGCAAAGCTGCGGAAGTTCTCAAACATCTCCCGCGCGATGCTTTTGGGTCGGATGTTTTCCTGGCCTACCCAGGGATGCGCATCGCTAAAAGCGTTGAAGCTGTTGTAGATGAAGTCGCGGCAGGGCTTGGGGTATTCCAGCTCCTCCAGCTTGGCGATGCGTTCCTCATAAGGCACGCCTTCGTTCTTCATCGCCGCCATGGCTTCGTCTTTCACTTTGCTAAGCTGGCGGCGCAGGATGATGTCGGGATTTTCGAGGATGGATTCGCACAGAGTCATCACATCCGCCGCGTAGGTCGGCGAAGCGGGATCAATCAGCGCCAGCGTGTCGATGAGATACAGCGAGAGCGTGTAGTTCAGCGAGAAGTCGTCCTGCAGTTCCACATTGAGGCGCAGCTTCGTTCCATCGGCTCCGCGCTGGGCGGTGGGGATGATCTCAACGATCTTGCGCTGCACCAGTGCGCGAAAAAGCTGCCACGCACGCTTCTCGTGCTGTGTCTTGGCGTTCGCCGTTTCATGCGAATCGGCGATGAGCTGGCGCATCGCCGCGCAGCCATCCCCTGCCCTGCTCAGCACTTGGAGCAACATGCCGTGCGAGACTTGGAAACGTGACAGCAGCGGCTCCGGGGACGCCGCTTGCAGCTTTTTGAAGGTGTCCTCATTCCAGCCCACGAAACCCTCCGGCGGTTTCTTTTTCACCATCTTGCGCATCTTCTTCACGTCCCCGGCGGCCTTGGCCTCCATCTTCGCATTCTCGATGATGTGCTCCGGTGCCTGGCACACGACAAAGCCCACATCATCATAGCCACGACGGCCTGCACGACCGGTGATCTGGTGAAAGTCACGCGCGGTGAGTGTGGCGACCTTTTCGCCGCTGTATTTGCTCAGACGCGTGAGCAGCACGGTGCGGATGGGCACGTTCACACCGACGCCGAGCGTGTCTGTGCCGCAGATGACTTTCAGCAGGCCGAACTGCGCCAACTTCTCCACCATCACGCGATACTTTGGCAGCAAGCCGGCATGATGAATGCCGATGCCGTGGCTGAGGTATTTCTTCACCTCCTTGCCATAGGGGCTGGTGAACTTCGCGCCTGCCATCAGCTCCTTGATCGACGCCTTTTCGGCTGCCGAACAAAAATTCAGACTCATGAGATCCTGCGCCGCCTGGGCGGCCTCGTTCTGCGTGAAGTGAACGAGATAAACAGGGGCCTTGTTGGCCTCCACCAACTCCTGCAGCGTCACATCGACCGATGTCTGCACATAGCTGAACTCCAGCGGCACGGGACGCTCATACGACGCCACGATGGTCGTCTCGGCGTTCGTGAGCCGCGTGAGTCCCTCTTTAAAGAAAGCGGAGCCACCCATCGTGGCCGACATCAGCAGGAAACGCGACTTACTCATGGTGAGCAGCGGCACCTGCCAGGCCACGCCGCGCTCTTTGTCCGAGTAGTAATGGAACTCGTCCATGATCACCTCGCGGAACGGAGCCTCCGCGCCATCCCGCAGGGCATAGTTGGCTAAAATTTCGGCGGTGCAGCAGAGGATCGGGGCCTTGCGGTTCACCGTCGCATCGCCCGTGGCCATGCCGACATTGTCGGGGCCAAAGTCACGGCACAGCGCCAGGAACTTTTCATTCACCAGCGCTTTGATCGGGCAGGTGTACACGGATCGCCGACCCTTTGCCAAAGCGCGGAAGTGCAGCGCCGTGGCTACGAGAGACTTTCCTGAACCCGTGGGCGTGTTCAGGATCACATTGCGATCATCAAACAGCTCTAAGATCGCCTCCTCCTGCGCTGGATACAGCTCCAGCTTCTTTTCAGCCACGTAGTCGAGAAAGGCCGCCAGCAGCTCGTCATTGGAGCAGTCGGGAGATTTGGGGAGTCGGCGCAGCAGCGGGTGGTCGGACATGGAGCGACCATTCATGGCACAGGAAGAGCGGGGCGCGAGGAGTGGGTCTGTCATTCTGCCAGACGCCGCTGAATCTCCCTGAGGATGCCGGAGCAGCCATCCTCCATGAGGTCGAGGACATGTTGGAAGCCGGCATCGCCGCCATAGTAGGGGTCGGGGACTTCGCGGTCTTGGTGCTGGGTACAGAATTCGCAGAAGAGGCGGACTTTGGCATCGTGCAGACCCTGCGGGTCCAGGGGGCGGAGATCTCGTCGGTTCTGATCATCCATGACGAGGATGAGGTCATGCTCAGCGAGATCGGCAGCGGTGACCTGACGAGCGAGGTGGCAGAGATCATAACCACGCTGGGCGGCGGCTTTTCTCATGCGCGGGTCAGCATGCTTCCCCGCGTGCCAGCCAGCAGTGCCAGAGGAGTCGATGTGGATGCGGTCCTGCCAGCCAGCGTCTTTGACCATGCGATGCATGACGCCATCGGCAGCCGGGGAGCGGCAGATGTTGCCGAGGCAGATGAAGAGGAGCTTGAAGTGGGGCATCAGAAAGTGAGTGGGAGAGCCAGATTGGTGGACTTAGTCCTGTCCTGAAAAATCTGCAATCCCTGGCCTGACAAGATGCCAACCCGGCATTGTCTGTGCTTCTTTTTCAGCTAATGGATCACCCCATGCCCGCCCCAACTTTCCCAGCCCAACTCTTCCGTGTGGTGTTTGCCTCCATCCTAGTTCTGTTTGGTTCGAGCTGCGTGAATACCGTAGGCTCCTACAGCGGAAGGAGTCCTGGAGGTGGCTACTACATGGCCATGACTCCCGCCCGCTGGGAGTTCGCTCCGCTGGGTCTGGTGAAGATGGCGAGCTCAAGATTCCCCAAGCTCAAAATTCCTTCGGTGGGTGACGGCTCCTACTGGCATGGTGATGGCGTGAAAGGCAGGCCCCGCATCCACATCGTGATCAGCGAACAGATGGCCTATTATTACAAGGGCGAGCAGCTTGTGGGGGCCTCCCCCGTATGCACGGGCAGCGACCAGTTCCCGACCCCCAGGGGCAGCTTCAACGTGAAGGACAAGGATCATGACCATATCTCCTCGCTCTACGGAGACTACATCGACCACCAGGGCAACATCGTGGAGACACAGATCGACAACCGAAAGACCCCACGCCCACCCGGCACCAAATTTGACGGGGCGAAAATGCACTGGTTCATGCGTGTGACGGGTGCCGTGGGGATGCATGAGGGCTACCTGCCCGGCTATGCAGACTCCCACGGCTGCATCCGCCTGCCCACACACATAGCAAAGACCTTTTATGAAAACACACCCGTGGGCACGCCGGTGAAAATCACCGATTGAGCTACTGCTGGTAAATCACGACGACATTGGATGTCGGGGAACTCGGAGAGCTATCAAACCCAAATCCCACGGTCTGAAGGTGGGAGGCCTCGATGCCGCCCTCGATCAACTGCTGGCGTACGGCCTGAGCACGGCGCTCGGTCAGAGCGCGGGCAAAGTCCTCCGGCAGTCCAGGGGCGACGTAACCGGCGATGAGATACTTGGGTTTGCTGCCACTCCAGTCGGCGGCGAGAGCGGTAAGTGTCTTGCGGTGTCCGCCCGTGAGAGCGTAGCCTTCGCCAGGAAAGTCGAGGGCCGGACAGGCGGGCTTCAGGGCACTCTGCAAGGGGCTCTGGAATCCATCGCGCGTGCCGAGGGCAAACACGACAGAGGGCTGCGATTCGGAGGAAAGGCCGGGCAGCTTGGACATCATGCTGCACGAAGGGGTGGCCAGCAGAAGCAGCGTGGAGGAGAGGCGTGTCAGGGATTTCATGGCAGCAGAAACGATCACTTCATCCAGCGCGGCTCGGTGATCTGACCGTGCTTTTGCAGGATGGCACGGCGCTGACCCGAAACCAAGTGATGCACATACAGTGTGCCGTGCTGGGCATAACAGAGCGTCAGCCCATTCGGACTCCAGGAGGGATGCGCAGCACCGCCAGTCTGAATGACACGTGCCGGGCCATTCGGCCAACCTTTCACGACCACGGCCAGAGCACCGCTGATGCGGGTGGTGAATACCACGCTGTTTCCGTCAGGTGAAAACTCGGGGTCCGTGCAGAAGCGGTAACCGGTGCGCCAGCGCACAAGCTTCGCTTCAGACTCATTCGTTTCGGGCACTTCGGCGATGTAGAGCTTTGGCCCGTCGCCACGATCATCGGAAAAGATCACCTGCTTGCCATCAGGATGCCAGGCGGGGCTGCCCGGAGCGCCAGTGCTGTCGCTGATACATGCGGCGGTGTTGCTATTGAGGTCGGTGACGAAGATTTCGGGGTTGCCGAGGAAACTCATCACCAGCGCCAGCCGAAGCTGGTGCCCGGTGTTTCTGTCACGGTACGCTCCCAGCCCTGACCGAGATCGAGCCATTGGACGATGGGGAAGCCGTTGCGATAGCTCGTATAAGCCACAGCGGAGCCATCCGCACTGAGAGATGGGGACACGGCCCCATGACTGTGATGCGTGACTTGCAGCACGTCGCGCCCCTCGGGGTCGCAGAGATAAACCTGCTTGCTGCCAGATTTATCACTGACGAAAACGATCCGACTCGTAGCTAGTCCGGGCTTGCCAGTGATGGCCAGAATGATGTCATCTGCCAGCGCCTTCGTATTCTCATCGAGCCCAGGCGCCGCGTAGGTGCGCTCCATGAGTTCCTTGCCTGCGGCATCCACCAGACGGCCACTCACGCGCCCGCCGATGGAGCTGCCCGTGACCGTGTAATCAGGCTTCTCGCTGGTCAGCATGAAGTCGCGTGAGGCAGTCAGTTCATCCACCAGCGCCTGCCGCGCACTCCCCCCTGTGCCACCACTGAAGTCACCGACATGGATCTTCTTCGGCATCAGCAGCGGCGTCTTTCCCACAGCTTCAGATTTCCAAAACTGCATCCAACCGGGCAGCGTGAGACCTTCGGCAGCAGGAGCATGCAGCGCAAAGAGGCAGAGGAGTACGGGGAGGCGGATGACGTTCATCTACTCAATCAAAAGATTCACTCGCAGAGGGTAGCGCTCTTTTGGAAAACTTGAAGGAAGACTCTCGGCAATCTTCGTGACTCGGCCAAGTGCGGCGCGGACAGACGCATCCAGCACGCCAGAGCCGGATGGCTGCTGTATCACGGCATCCTTCACCGAACCGTCTCTCATAATCACCAAGTTCACCGTCACACGCCGCTGCGAGCGCGGCACCGCGTTGATCAGCGGCGGCTCCCATTCGCGCAGGAGTGCTTGCTGAAGTGCTTTTTCAACAGCATCCAAGTTCCCACTGGCGATCAGATTTCCAGACCGTGTCGCCTCATTGAGTTTGGCGATGTCGAGCAGATTGAGCATCGGCTTTGCCCTGACGCCTTGGTAAGTGTCATCATTGAAGGAAAG
>JBIKIA010000223.1:0-7589 GCA_044361885.1 Prosthecobacter sp.
TGAGCGTGACATCGGCGTGATCACCAGTGTCGCACGCCATCCTGTCACAGGACGCTGTGTCGGTCTCGGTTACATTCGTCAGGGTTCAGCCGGAGCGGATTCCGTGTTGCTAGTCGAAGGTGAAATGTCTAGTATCGGCCCTCAACTCAAAATATCTGCCCTTCTGAATCAATGAGCCTGCTGCGTTCCTTTTTCCTTCTTGCCTGTGCCTCCTCGTTGCTGAGTCTTTCTTCCTGCGGATTGGGCGGGAGGGCTGATGCCGTGAACCCTACCGTGTCGGATTTGGACCGCCTCGATGTCCAGTGGGGCCTGGAACCACGCAAATCCAAAGGCGGCCCACGCCGCGTCTATCAATACGTCGATACTGGTGCCGCGACATCTGCCGCTGCCCCGACTTCGAGTGCCGCCACTCCCCCGGCACGTGAAAGCGTTAATGCCGCGCCTCCCTCGATCGCTCCCGAGCCTCCCGCAGCTCCTGCACCGAGCGTCCCCGCCACTCTTCGCTGAACCGAAGATCTGAATCCCACTCCGAACATCCGCCTTCTCCCGTCGTGAAGCAGTCCCTCTCCCGTTTCTCCATCCTGACGCTCGTATGGATGTCTGGCAGCCTAAGTGCCCAGGAACTCTCCCCCACCGTGCCGCCGCCTGCCACTCCAGGCGCGGCCCCCGCCCTGCCTGCCATCGAGCGAATCGCCGACGAAGCCCAGCGCAAGCTCTTTGAAGCTGCGGAGCGTGCTGCTGGTCCTAGCAATGCCACCGCCAACCAGCCCATGAACTTTCCCGGCGCTCCTCAAGTGAGCACCACGGGCAAGAAGACCACCTTCTCCGGTCCAAAACTCGACGATCCCGCTGCCTGGACGAAGGATTCCTCTCACAAGCTCGCCGTCATGGAGATCAAGTTCGGCGGCGCACGCGAAACCGTCATGTTTGAGCTCTACCCGCAGGATGCTCCCATGACCGTCTCGAACTTTCTCGACAACGTTGAAGCCGATGCCTATAACGGCCTCGCCTTCCATCGCGCCGTCGAGGGTTTCATCGTCCAGACTGGCGATCCGCTCACCTCCGACGAAGGCGCCCGCGAGCGCTGGGGCACGGGCGGTGAGGGAAAAACCGTCCAAGCTGAGATCAAACGGCCCCACCGCAAAGGTGTCGTCGCCATGGGTCGCAAGAGCGACAAGGTGAACCCCTCCAAGCGCTCCAATGGCTATCAGTTCTACTTTGCCATCGGTCACTACGGCTCGCTTGATGGCAAATACACCGTCTTCGGTCAGGTCGTTTCCGGCCTCGAAGTTCTGGAGCGCATCTCCAAGATGCCCGTGGACAGCAACGACTGCCCCATCGCCCGCATCGAGATCGACAGCATCAAGATCATCGATCACAAAGGCCCGCTCTATGTGGCGACCTCCGGCAGCGACGACGATCAGCCGCGCTACACCAAGCCAGCCTCCGCGCAGGGCCCCGTGGGCCGTCTCCTCCGCCGCGTCTGGTGATCTCCTGAGCGCGCCGCGATGATCCATTCCACCGCCGTCATTCATCCCTCGGCCCAGATCGACCCCAGCGTCGAGATTGGCCCCTACGTCATCATTGACGGCCCGGCCAAAATCGCCGCAGGTTGCCGTATCGAGGCCCACGCGCAGCTCGTCGGTCACGTCGAGATCGGCGAAGGAACCGTCATCGGACGCGCTGCCATCATTGGCGGCGAGCCCCAGGATCTCGGCTTCAAACCTGAGATCGAAAGCAGCGTCGTCCTCGGCGCACACAACGTCATCCGCGAACACGTCACCATCCACCGCGGCAGCAAGTCCGGCAGCGCCACTCGCATGGGTGATGGCAATTTCCTCATGGCCGGAGCCCACCTTGCCCATGACGTGCAGCTCGGGAACAAAAACATCCTCGCCAACGCCTGCCTGCTCGCAGGTCACATCCAGGTCGGAAACAACACCTTCATCGGTGGCGGCGCGGTGTTTCATCAATTCATCCGCATCGGAGACTCCTGCGTCATCCAGGGCAATGGCGGCTTCGGCAAAGACATCCCCCACTTCTGCTCCGCTGTGCGCATCAATCGGCTCAGCGGCCTGAACGTTATCGGCCTCCGTCGGCAAGGCTTCAGCGCCGAGCAGCGCGCTGCCATCAAGGAACTCTTCAAGCTCCTCTTCTGCTCTGGCAAGAACCTCTCCCAGGCCATCGCCATCGCCCGTGAACGCGAGTGGCAGGAGCCCGCCTCCCGCCTCCTCGACTTCGTCAGCGCTCCATCAAAACGCGGCATCTGCCCCAGGCGCGAAGATTCCGCCGGGGACGAGTGATCCGGTCCATGCCCTGTGATTTGTACTCCATCTTGGCCTGACACAAAAAGCCTGAAGCATGAGTTCAGGCTTTTGTTTTAGAACGTGGATTTTTTGACCGCTGTTGATCATTCTCACCTTGCCATGCCCATGCACTGCCATGCATCCTTCGGTCCTACCATGCGCCTTCTTTTCGCCACACTCCTTCTCACCGCAGCCGCCAGTGCCGTCACGCCGGATGGCAAACACAAGCTCGTCCTCATCGCCGGAAAGCCCTCACATCCACCGGGCATGCATGAGTTCAAGGCCGGCACCACCCTGCTGGAGAAATGCCTCGCCTCCGTGCCAAATCTCGTCGTGGACAGACACGAGATGGGCTGGGTCAAAGACGAGGCAACCTTTGCCGATGCAGACGCCGTCGTGATCTATGCCGATGGCGGCAAAGGCCACCCCGCCGTGCAAGGTACGCATCTGGAGACACTGCGCGCGCTCATTGCCAAAGGTGTCGGCTTTGGCGTCATGCACTACGGAGTGGAGGTCGTGCCCGAACTTGGCGGCGCTGAGTTTAAAGAATGGCTCGGCGGACACTACGAGAACGCTTTTTCCTGCAATCCGATCTGGGAGCCGAAGTTCACCAGCTTCCCCGCGCATCCGATCTCCAGCGGTGTGAAACCCTTCCAGATCGAGGACGAGTGGTACATCAACATGCGCTTCCGCCCTGCTTTCAAAGATGGCATCACCGCTGCTGAAGATGCAGGCATGAAGTTCGTGCCCATCCTCGTCGCCACACCGCCGGACGCCACGCGCGACGGTCCGTATGTTTACCCCAAAGGACCTTACCCGCACATCCAGGCCGAGAAAGGCGCTCAGGAGTCCACCATGTGGGCCGTGGAGCGTGCCGATGGCGGACGCGGCTTTGGCTTCACCGGCGGTCACTTCCACAAGAACTGGGGCAACGGCGACTTCCGCAAAACCATCCTCAATGCCCTCCTCTGGATCAGCAAAGTCGAAGTCCCCGTCGATGGCGTCGCCTCCACCGTGACGGAAGATGATCTCTCCCAGAATCTCGACATCAAATCCGCACCGAAGCCCAAGAAGACCGCCATGTTGACTCCGGGAGTGTTTCAGCGCTAAAGCGACCTCATTCATGAATCGCACTGCCATCCTGAACGTCGTCGGCCTGACGCCCCGCCTCATCGGCGAGCACACGCCGAAGATCCGCGCCTTCATGGAGCGCAGTCGCAGTGCTTTGATCGAGCCGGTGGTGCCGGCGGTGACTTGCACGGCTCAGGCCACTTACGTCACCGGGCGGATGCCGAAGGATCATGGAGTCGTGGCGAATGGCTGGTATGATCGCGACTACGCGGAGCATCGCTTCTGGAAACAGCCGGAGCAGCTCGTGCAGGGGGAGAAGCTGTGGGACATGCTGCGGAAAGGCGACCGTGAGTTCACCTGCGCTAAGGTCTTCTGGTGGTACAACATGCACTCCACCGCCGACTACACGGTGACGCCGCGTCCGCTGTATCTCAGCGATGGCAGCAAGGTCTTCGACATCCACACCCATCCCATGATTCTGCGGGACCGGATGAAGCGTGACCTGGGGGAGTTTCCCTTCAGGAGCTTCTGGGGGCCGGCATCGGGCATTGAGTCTTCGAAATGGATCGCTGCGAGCGCGAAGTGGATCGAGGAGAAGCACTGGCCCACGCTGAGTCTCGTCTATCTGCCGCATCTCGATTACAACCTCCAGCGTGTCGGCTTGAAAATGGACGTCATCGCCGAAGATCTGCGCCAGATCGACGAGGTGGTGGGGGACTTGATCGACTTCTACGAGAGCCGTCAGATCAAAGTCGTGATCCTCTCCGAATACGGCATCACGGATGTGGACCGCCCGGTGCATCTGAACCGCATCTTCCGGGACTATGGCTGGGTCTCCATCAAAGAAGAGCTCGGCCTGGAGACCATCGACCTCGGTGGCTCGCGTGCCTTTGCCATCGCCGATCACCAGCTCGCGCACATCTATGTGAAAGATCCCACGATCATGGATCAAGTCCGTGCCGTGCTGGAGCAGACACCCGGCGTGCAGCAGGTGCTCGGCAAGGTGGAGAAAAATTACGCACGGCTCGATCACGCCCGCAGTGGAGAGCTCATCGCCATCGCCGATGAGCGGAGTTGGTTCACCTATTACTACTGGCAGGACGATGCCAAAGCGCCCGACTTCGCCCGCTGTGTCGATATTCACCGCAAGTGTGGCTATGACCCCGTCGAGCTTTTCATCGATCCCAAGATCAAGTTCCCCAAGCTGAAGCTCGGCCTCACGCTGGCGAAAAAGAAGCTCGGCTTCCGCTACCTCATGGATGTCATCCCGCTGGATGCCACGCTCGTGAAAGGCAGCCACGGACGCCTGCCAGAGGATCAGAAAGACTGGCCAGTTCTCATGGGGGACATCCCGTCTCTGCCCGCCCACTCAGCCGTCCGCGCCGATCAGGTCTGCGGGCATCTGCTCAACGTTTGCTCTCGGCCATGATTGCCACTTGCAACCCGGCCCGAGCCATCCAATCGGGGGCGCGCGCATGAGCGGATTCACCGGCACACTCAACCCCCAGCAACGACAGGCAGCCACGCACATTCACGGGCCGCTTTTGATCCTGGCTGGGGCGGGCACGGGCAAGACTCGCGTCGTCACGGCCCGCATCGCCTACATGATCAATGAAGGCATCAAGCCGGAGCACATCCTGGCCGTGACCTTCACCAACAAGGCGGCTGCCGAAATGCGTGAGCGTGTGAAGGAGATGTGCCGGGGCAACACAGGCAAGAAGGTCATCGTCGGCACCTTCCACGCCTTCTGTGCGCGCCTGTTGCGCGAGTTCGCCGAGCATGTGGGCTACAAGCAGAACTTCGTCATCTACTCCCAGAGCGAGCAGATCAGCCTGATGAAGCGCGCGATGAAAGACCTGCTCGTCAAAGAGGAGACGCTCGATCCGCAGGCCGTGCTCACCAAGATCAGCAAAGCCAAGAACTACGGCGAGAGCCTGGGCGATCCAGAAAAAGACCTCCATGCCGCCGTGGGTGAGAAATACGCCAATGAGATGCGTGCGCTGAACGCCATGGACTTCGACGACCTGCTCTGCCTCGGCGTGCAGCTTCTCGAAGGCAATGCCATGGTGCGCGAGACCCTGCACGTCAGGCATCGCTTCGTCATGGTGGATGAATTCCAGGACACGAATTCCCTGCAAATGCGTCTACTGCGTGCGCTCGTCCCCGCGCCTTACAATGTCTGCGTCGTGGGCGATGACGACCAGTCCATCTATGGCTGGCGCGGCGCGGAGATAACGAACATCACCGAGTTCGAGAACTTCTTCCCCGATCCCACCGTGGTGAAGCTGGAGGAGAACTACCGCTCCACCACACCCATCCTCCACACGGCGAACAGTCTCATCATCAACAACGCCGGCCGCCGCCCGAAGACGCTGTGGAGCCGGAACGTCGGCAGTGCGCCGGTGCGCCTCGTTGCCGTGCAGGATGACAAGGAAGAGGCCGAGATGATCGGCAAGGAAATCGAAAGGTCGTTCTTTGCTGACAAGGAGCCCTACGAGTCCTTCGCCGTGCTCTTCCGCACGAATGATCAGAGCCGCATTCTGGAGCAGGCCTTCCGTCAAAAGAAGATCCCGTATCGCGTCATCGGCGCACGCAGCTTCTTTGACCGGCGGGAGATCAAGGACATCCTGGCCTACCTGACCACGATGCATAATCCGCATGATGACATCGCCCTGCTGCGGGTGCTGAACACGCCGACTCGCGGCATCGGCACCACGTCTGCGGAGCTGGCAAGGGAGCGCTCGATGGAGAAGCACCACAGCGTCTGGGTGGCGCTTTGTGATGAAGATTTCCTCCGCCAGATCCCCGAGAAAGCACGCAATGCCATGCGCACCTTCACCGGCATCATCAGCAAGTATGCCGCCGCCGCGCAGAGCGAGGGCGTGATGCTCGCCGAGATGACCGAGCATTTGATCCTGGAGATCGGCTACCGCGAGTACCTGCAAAAGCTCGCCAAGACCCCGGAGGAATACAACGGTTCGGACAACGGCCTGAGCGAGTTCCTCAAACAGCTCGGCAACTACGACGAACGCAACCGCAAGGACGGCCTCGCGGGCTTCCTCGACGAGATCACGCTCAATGATGAGCGCGAAGACAAGGACGACATCGAGAAGAAGAAAGGCGTCTGCCTCATCACCATGCACGCCAGCAAAGGGCTGGAGTTCCCCATCGTCTATCTGCCGGGCCTGGAGCAGGGCATCCTACCGCACAAACGCAGCTATGAAGAAGGTCGCGTCGATGAAGAGCGTCGTCTCTTTTACGTCGGCATCACCCGCGCCCGGCAGAAGCTGACCATCAGCTACGTCCGCACCCGCATGAAGTGGGGCAAGACACAGACCGAGCTGCCCAGCCCCTTCCTGAAGGAGCTCGACCGCACGCATGTCGAGGAGGTGGACTACACCACCCACATGAAGGAAATGGTCAGCCAGGAGGAGACCACGAACTTCTTCGCCGGGCTCAAGGCCATGCTTTCCGACGGCTAGTCGTCGGAGCACGACTTTCCAAGTCTCAAACTGGTGGGGCGAGATTGTATCTCGCCCGTCCCCATCCCCGAGTGGGAAGCTCGGGGCACCACTCTGCTTGGCGCAGGCAAACAGCCGCTGGTTTGGACCAGATGACTGCTCGGTTGAGCCAAACGACTGCTGGAATGGCCCGGTTTGCCGCTGGAAGATGGCCTTTGACTGCTCGGATGACATAGACAATCCCTGATGAAAGCAGATCTAGCAAAAGCCACATTTTGATTGCCAGAGTACGGCCTAGAAGGGTAAACCGAAACCCATGAGCGACAAAACACGTACTCAGAGAACAAATCAGTGGGCTCTAAATCCGCTGACAAACCTCACGAGCTGTGAGTGATCTGAACTGTTCGCTGAAGACAAATGCCTCTCACGCCAACTGATCCCTTTGAACTCGAAAAGGCTATCTGGACCGAAGAAGACTTCGACCAGATGGGATGGCATGACGTGCATATCCACGCAATTGCATTTTCCACTGTGACTCATGAGTTGCTCTTGGACATCGATTACATGTTCGCATGGGTTGATCCAGAAGCACCTGAAGTGCATTACACATTCTGGATGGCTCCATGCACCTTAGTCTTTGCCAATGTTCACAGTTTTGCAGCCGAGATTGAGACGGGACTCGGGTTAGAGGTCAGCCATGTTGAGCGTGAGGACGCAGGAAGGCCCAAGAACGCTGACTACATCAAGCGCG
>JBIKIA010000224.1:0-7585 GCA_044361885.1 Prosthecobacter sp.
CGCGCCGATGCGGTCTTCGGGGGTGGTTTGATAACCAAGATTCCAGAGCCGCATCTCCCAGTAGAGCGCCCAGCCTTCGACATAAAACGGAGTGCTGAAGCCCTGGCGGTAGGGGCTGTGACGGTCGGCCATGTAGCGCTGGAGATGATGGCCGGGGATGAGCTCGTGTGGGACGACGTTGCGCATGAAGGGGCGGTTGTTGCCGCGCATGGACATCATTTTGTCCTCATGCTTCATGGTTTCATTCGCGTAGGCGACGAGGATGTCGTGACCGCTGTAGGCGGCATAGGGGATCTGTTTTTGCTCCTGCGGGCCGAGCATCCTCGTGCCCCACCACTCGGCGCAGTCGGCAGGTACAGTGACGAGGTCGCGCTTGGTGACGAAGTCGATGGCACGTTTGCCCTCGGCGCGGACGAAGGATTCCTGCTCGCCGGGGCGGACGTATTGGAGCTTCACGCGGAGGAGGGCTTTTTTCCAATCGTCTCCGAGCTTCATGTCCTGGGCTGCTTTTTTCATCTCGGTCTCACACCAGGTGAACTCGCGCTCGGCGATGTGGATGAGCTCGTCGGGTCTGTAGGGGATGAACTCGTGAGCGAGCTGGTCCTGGAGGTTGCTGGCACCCTGGGCTTTGCCGAGCAGGGGTGAGTCATCCTTGTTCTTGGCTCCGGCGATCTCTTCGCGGAGGTATTTGGCGTAGTCTTCGAGGGCTTTGAGGGCCTCGTCGTGCGGCTGCTTCATCCACCAGGAGAAGTCTGGGAGGAAGCCGTTGTAGTTGCCGAACCAGGTCTTGAGGGATTCGCGGAGGGCATCGGTGGTCTCGGCGGCGCGTAGGGCCTGGAAAGGCGTGGGAAGGGCGGGGGAGTCTGGCTTTTTCGCGGGCTCGGTGGGCTTTGATTCGGCGGGTTTGGCGTCGGGCTTCTTTTCCTTGGCGGCTTTGAGCTTTGACTGGAGGTCGGTGACGCGCTTGGCGAGCGGGGCCAGGCTGGTGGCGGCTTTCTCAGGGTTCAGAGGATCACCATGGACGCGCTGCTCGGTGAGTCCGTCGATGATAGAGCGGAAAGGGAGCCAGGGGGAGAGTTCCTGGGCGTCATCGCGGCGGTCGCCGAGGCGCATGAGGGATGCCTCAAGGTCGTTACGGAGGAGGATGTAGTCGATTTGGTCGGTGGCCAGGAGCTTGGCGAAGTCGAGTTTACTGAGACGGGCGAGCCAGCCCTGGAGCATCTGCTGCTCGCGGTCCATCGACTTCGTGGTGTCTCCAGTGATGGACCAGTGGCGCTGGAGGAGGCTGACATCGGCAGTGTATTGCTCGATGAAATCACGCGGGGTCTGGGCGGAGAGGGGAGCCGAAAGTAGCAGTAGGAGGAGGGGAAGGCGCGACACGTCCCGATTGGAACGAGGAAGCGTCAAGAATGCAAGCCGGGAAGGTGGAAGCCATGTCGAAGCAGCCTCACGGCAGCCTTTCGTTCAGGCACGGAGCGCCATCAAACCAAGAACTGAGCAGCAACACGTCCGGAGGTGAAATTGCTTCGACTTATTTAAATATTATGAAAGCCGTGGTTGAAAATAATCGCCATCTACTATACATATTATAAATATAAGAAATAAAAAGATTCGATTATACCCAGTAAAACAGCTTTCCGCAGCGCCTCCAAAGTCATGCCTGAGAGCCAATGAGCCTCACAATTACCTATCACAAATGAAAACTTCACCACTCAAGATGCTTCTAACGGTCGCAGTGCTTTGGTTGGCAGGCCACTCACACGCCAGCACCATTTTCTGGAGTAGCAGCTTCACCAATAATATTCTACTCACGAGCAGCGGGCAGCCACTGGACGGGTCTTTCTCCTTTGAGATCGGATACTTTGCGAACAGTTTTGATCCGACACTAGCGCAAGCAGACCAATGGCAGACGAACTGGAAGGTGTTTGACCGTGCTTATGACCCGACGCCTCTGAACCACTACAGTTTTTTGTTGGGACGGTAGATCACACGCTCACGGGTGGGTCCAGTTCTCCAGATGCAAATCCTTCGGATGTCTTTAATCAGGGAGATGTGGCCTATCTGTGGGTGTACAACAACAAAAGCCTCGATTCGACCACGGAGTGGGCCCTGGTAAAGGACACAAGTGGGCTGGCAAACGTCTGGAGTTTCCCTGATCCCACGGATACAGGCTCATATAACTGGGATTTAGATGATGCGGACACTGCCATCGTCGGCGGGGTAAATGATATGCAGGGCGGGGGAGCCTATTCGGTGAATCCGGGAACATTTGCACTTCAAACCCACATGGTTCCAGAGCCTGGGTCAGCCCTTCTGATTTTGCTGGCTGCCGGAGTCTGGGCATCTCGCCGAATCCGATTCCATCCATCAGGTTCCCGCTGATTTTAGAATGCGCGTTAGCCCCTCACTCTTCAATGCCTGCATTTGCGGTCCAGTGATGGCCCGCTTTCGCTCTTTGTTGCTTGGGAGTTCATTTGGGTTGTGTTTTTTGGCTGGGCCGTTGACCGCGCAGACTCTCGACTTCGGTGACTACTCCAGCTTTAGCAGCGCCAGCAGCACGGTGGTAACCACGCTGAAGATCGGTGCCACCACGGACAAGGAATCTGCTGTCACCTCGAATGCCACGGCCACGGGAGATGACATCACGGGCAGTGATGATGAAGACGGCGTGACACTGCCAACCAACATCATCCAGGGGGCTTTGACGACCATGACGGTGAACGTCACCAACACCACTGGCTTCTCGACCTACCTCAACGTCTGGATCGATTTCAACCGCAACGGTTCCCTCGCTGATACGGGCGAGTTGGTATTAACTAATTCCGTGATTGCCAACGGTACCTCGAACTCGAACCGAACCGTGACTTTCACCGTTCCGCTTACGGCCACTGCCGGGGTGGCGGGCGTGCGCGTGCGCCTGAGCTCGGGCTCCAGCCCAGGACCCACCACTTCCATCGGCAATGGTGAGGTCGAGGATTACGTCGTCAACATTGTGACAAGCACGGACTTCGGTGACTATCCATCCTTTGCCTCGGCATCACAGCGGGCAGGTAGTGCTCAAATTCGCATCGGCACGGCCGCTACGGACACGGAGGCGGCAAATCCCACCACTGGCACCGCTACAGTGGATGATACCACGGACACGGATGACGAAGATTTGACGATGCCGGTGTTCACGGTTGGTGCGGCCACGACACTTTCAGTGCCCGTTACAGCTACGACAGCCTCTCTCAGCGGCACCACGGCACGTGCCATTGTGTTTGTGGACTGGAATGGCGACAATGACGTGCTCGACGCGAATGAAACCCTCGCGGTTCAAACCATCGCCACTGGCACGAATACGCTGAGCTTCGCCCTGACACCTCCAACGGGCACGGTGCCCGGCACCAAGTATCTGCGCATTCGCGTCTCTGAAACGAATGCCACTCCGGCCTTCAGTGGTGCCTCCACGTTGAGAGGTGAGGTGGAAGATTATGCCATTACGGTCGTGAGCGATGATTTTGGTGACTACTCCAGTTTCGGCACTGCCAGCAGCACCCTGCTAGGCACGCTGAAAATCGGAGCCACGACAGACATCGAGGCCACCTCCACCCCCAACGCCACGGCCACGGGTGATGACATCACTGAAAGTGATGACGAAGATGGCGTCACGATTCCTGCGAGTTTCGCACAGGGCTCTGCCAGTTCAATGACGGTCAATGTGACCAACACGACTGGCTCCAGCGCCTATCTGAACGTTTGGATCGACTTCAACCGCAATGATGTGCTGACAGACTCCGGGGAGCAGGTGGCGGCGAACACCGTCATCGCCACAGGCACTTCAGGAGCCAATCGTACAGTGACTTTCACCGTGCCTGCGGGCTCGAGCCTGGGTACTGCTGGGGTGCGCGTCCGGCTCACCTCCACCACCAGCCCTGGTCCCACGGGAGCGAGCGGCAATGGTGAAGTCGAAGACTACGTCGTGACGATCGCTTCCAGCCTGGGCATCGGCAACTTGGTGTGGAATGATGCCAACGAGAACGGTCTGTTTGATCCCGAGGAAAGCGGGATCAATAACGTGCTGGTGGAACTGTGGTCGCCGGGGGCGGACAATGCCATCGGCGGCACTGGCGGCAATGCGGACACGAAGGTGACCTCCATGAACACCGCAGGCGGCGGCCTGTACAACTTCTCCGGTCTCCCCGCAGGCTATTACTTCGTGAAGGTGCCAACGCCGCCGTTGTCCCGCACGAGCATCGTCTCAGACCCGACGGACAACGGGCAGGACGGTGACAACAACGCCAGCCAGCCCGGCGGCTCGGCCACGGCAGCCTTCAGTCCGGTGATCCAGCTCGCGGTAGGAACAGAGCCCGGCTCGACAGGCACCGGCTACATCGACAACAGCGTCGATTTCGGCTTCGCCTCAAACATTGGCTCACCCTTCGTTTGTGACAACCGCTTCTACATCATGCAGAACGCAGAGACCAGCCCGGGCTCTAATGTGTGGGATGCCACGCTCTATTACATCGGCCCAGGTCAGACCCTGGTGCCCATTTTCATCTTCACGGGTTACAAACTCAACGGTCTGGCTGCCTATGGCGGCTATCTCTACTGCGTGGATCAAAATGGCAGCAACCTCTACCGCATCAATTCCCAGGGCGTGCTGGTGGACATGGGCATCATCGCCGGACTGCCCGACCCTGGAACCACCGCCCAGTGGTCTGGAGCTACCGCGCTGACCAACGGGCGCATGATTCTGAACCTGTGGAATATCAGCGCTTCAACGACGTCGCTGTACACGATTGATCTGGCCTCAGCCACGCTCATTGGCGGCGGTGTGAACTGTACTTACTCCACGGGCGGAAACATGTCCGGCAACATGGGGGACATCGCTTGGGATCCGCTGACAAATAAGGTTTACGGATACAACACCGTCGATAACAGCAACCTCGGTCTGTTTGAGATCAATCTCACCACGGGCGTCTGCACTCGTGTGGCTGCGGCGGTGCCGGGTGCATGGGGTTCGATGGTGATTGATGCCAATGGTCTGGCCTATGGCTACGGCAGTGCCGGAGCCTCCGGCAGCCAGGACACGCTTTATGTCTTTAATCGCACCAGTGGCGTGCTGAATGGCAGCGTCACTGCCGTTGGCACTGGGCCGGCGGTGTCGAACTCCGACGGGGCTGCCTGCCCTGGGGCGCCGCCATCCATGAAAGTCGGCAATCTGATCTGGAATGATGTGAACAACAACGGTCTGAAGGACACGGGTGAAGCTGGCATCGACGGCGTTTCCGTGCAGCTTTTCCTCGGTGGCCAGAATCCTCTGACGGCCACACCTGCGGCCACCGTCACCACTGCAGGAGGTGGTTTGTTTGCCTTCAATAATCTCTCCCCAGGTCAGTACCTCCTCAACATCCCCACACCACCAGCATCGTTCCCGCTGAGCAGCGTTGTGACAGATACGGCGGACAATGGTCAGGATAATGATGACAACGGCATTCAGACCGCCCAGGGGCAGCCTGTTCGCAGTCCGCTGATCGCCCTTACCGCCGGTTCCGAGCCGAGCAACGATGGCGACACCGACATCAACACCGATTTGAGCATCGACTTCGGCTTCGTGGCCTGCCCTGCGATCACAGTCAATCCCGCCAGCATGGCATCTGCGACGGTGGGCTCTGCCTATACTCAGACTTTCAACACCACCGGAGGCACGTCACCTTACGTTTGGGCGGTGAGCAGCGGCACGCTTCCCGCCGGGCTAGCTTTGAATACGAGCACCGGTGTCATCAGCGGCACCCCGACGAGCGGTGCGGCCGCCAGCTTCACTCTCCGTGCCACAGATGCTCTTGGATGCACCGGCACCCGTGCCTACACACTCACTCCAGCCTGTTTGCCGATCACCATCACCCCTTCCACCCTCTCGGCAGGGCTGGTGAGCACAGCCTATACGCAGACTCTCACGGCGTCGGGTGGTTCGGCCCCCTACGGCTCCTGGACGGTGACTAGCGGCACCCTTCCTTCTGGGCTGACGCTGAATGCCAGCTCGGGTGTCATCTCCGGCACGCCGACTACCTCCACTGGAGCTGCTGTCAATGTCACGGTCCGTGTGACAGATTCAGCCGGATGCCAGGGCTCCCAAGTAGTCACCATCAAAATCTGTCCGACCATCGCCATCAGCCCGAACTCGCTGGCCAACGGAACTGTGGGTTCCCTCTACAGTCAGACAGTCGCGGCTTCGGGTGGGGTTTCACCCTACTCCTACACCGTTTCGGGCGGCACTCTGCCCACGGGTTTGAGCCTCGATCCTTCCAGCGGCGTCCTTGCTGGCACACCGACGAGCACTGCCACGTCCGCCTTCATCGTCACGGCCAGAGACGCAAATGGCTGCGCCGGCACACGCAGCTTTTCCATCACCCCGGCTCCTAACACGGATTTTGGGGACTTCAGTCTCTTTGCCAGCGTCAGCAATACCAACAATGGCTCACTCCGGCTGGGTGCGGCTGTGGACTACGAGGTCGCCCAGACGACTAATGCCACCGCAACAGGAGACGACGCGACAGGAGCAGATGACGAGGATGGGGTCGCCGTGCCCGCATCCATCACGGCCGGTGCCAGCGTTACTTTGCCGGTGGTGGTCACCAATACCAGCGGTGCAGCGGCTAATTTGAACGCGTGGATCGATTTCAACAACAACGGCAGTCTGGCTGATGCTGGTGAACAGATCGCCACGAATCTGCTGATCGCGAACGGTGTCAGCGCCGCCACTCAGAATGTCACCTTCACCGTGCCAGTTGGCGCTTCTGCTGGCAGCGGGCGAGGGGTGCGTTTGCGTCTGACCAGCTCTTCCTCCCCCGGTCCTACCGGTGCGGGTGGAGCCGGTGAAGTGGAAGATTATGTCGTCTCGATTGCCGCACCCACCGAGGACTTTGGCGACTTCAATCTCTTCCCCACCGCCAGCAGCATCGGCAATGCCACGTTGCGGCTCGGCGCAAGCATGGACGTGGAAGGAGCCCCCACGACCAATGCCACGGCCACCGGAGACGACCTGACCGGCACGGATGACGAAAATGGAGTCACCGTTCCCGCGACCATCACCCAGGGGGCGGCCGGCTCGATCACGGTCAATGTGACCAACACCACGGGTGCCTCCGCTTACCTCAATGCCTGGGTCGATTTCAATGGCAACGGTGTGCTCACGGACAGCGGAGAGCAGGTGGCCACCAACACGGCGATTGCCACGGCAACTTCCAATTCTAACAGGACGGTCAGTTTCACCGTGCCAGCGGTGGTCAAGGTAGGCACCGTCGGTGTGCGCGTTCGCCTGACCAGCACGGCAAATCCAGGGCCTGATGGACAGGATGGAACTGGCGAAGTCGAAGACGTCATCACCAGCATCGTTGCCAACACCGACTTTGGTGACTTCACCAGCTTCCCCAGCGCCAGCAGCAAAGCCAATAGCACTCTACGGCTCGGTGCCTTGTCGGATTCTGAAGGTGCGGATGTCACCAACACCACGGCGACTGGTGATGACCTGGATGGCACGGACGATGAAGATGGGGTGGTGGTGCCGGTGAGCCTGGCGCAGGGGGCTGCGGGCAGCCTGGGG
>JBIKIA010000226.1:0-7546 GCA_044361885.1 Prosthecobacter sp.
GGAAAGCTCCGCCGCTCTCGGCTTCGGCTTCCGCTGCGGCTTTCTCGGCCTCCTTCACATGGAGATCGTCCAGGAGCGCCTGCGCCGTGAGTTCGACATGGATGTCATCTCCACCTATCCGTCCGTCATTTACGATGTGAGGAAGACCGACGGCACCGAGCTCAAGGTGGACAATCCCACCTTCCTGCCGCCGCAGGCGGAGATCGACGAGATCCGTGAGCCGATCGTGAAGGTGAACATCATGATCCCGAACGAGCACATCGGCGACATCATGCAGCTCGTCATGGACAAGCGCGGCCAGGTGAACAACACCGAGACTCTCGACGACCGCCGCGTGCTCCTGCACACCGTGCTGCCGCTGAATGAGATCCTCGTGGACTTCAACGACAAGCTCAAATCCATCACACGCGGCTACGGCAGCATGGACTATGAGCACGCCGGGACCCAGGCCGCCGAACTGGTGAAGATGGACATCCTCATTGCCAGCGAGCCTGTGGATGCCTTCTCCTGCATCGTCCACCGCAGCAAGGCCGAAAGCCGCGGTCGCCAGCTTTGCGCGAAGCTCAAGGAAGTCATTCCTCAGCAGTTGTTCGTCGTCGCCATCCAGGCCGCCATCGGTGGCAAAGTCATCGCCCGTGAGAGCATCAGCGCCTTACGCAAAGACGTGACCGCCAAGTGCTACGGCGGCGACATTAGCCGTAAGCGCAAGCTGCTGGAGAAGCAGAAGGAAGGTAAAAAGCGCATGAAGAGCATCGGCCGCGTGAACATCCCGCAAGAGGCGTTCATCGAGGTGCTGAAAAACAACTGATCGAAAGCGCAGTTTAGGATTGCCTGCCAAGCCTGGGTTTGGCTAAGCTTGAATTGCTCCAGTGCGGACCCGGTCTGTGCAGAGTCAGTTTGAACTTAGCCTGATTGCTTTATGAAAGACGGTTTGCCGAACGATCCTGCCCCTGCTGCCAAACCACCTTCCCGATGGGGCGGCGTGATGCTGGGGCTTTTCTTGGGAGGTTTGATCGGTGCGGGCGCTCTTTACCTGACGAAGATCAATCCGGCGATTCTCTCGCAGATCACCGCTCTGGCTTCGCCGCCTGCTGCCGAGCCGACTGAGTCACCTGCCGCAGCGCAGATGCCGGTGACCGAGCATCGCGGGCTTCCTCTCACGCCCTTTGAAATGGGCGCTCTGCCTGTGGATGAGGTTGTGAAGTCGGTGAAGATCACCCTCGGCATCGGCAAGGATGGTGCGGCGCTCAGTGAGCCTGTAGATGTGCATCTCGGGCTCGGTTTCCCTTTCCGTCTCTACCCTCTCGGCGGCACTCGGCGTGAACCTTCCTTCGCCGCTTTCCCCCAGAAGTCCAACGTCGAGGGCGACTCGATCCAGTCGGGCCAGATGGCCACGTTTGAATTCACCACTGCTGCAGATGCGCCAGGAGATGATGTCCTGCTCACGACCTCGCAGCTTCTCGCGGGTGTGACCTGTGGTGACCTCCAGCGCATCGGTTTTGCCTCCCAGGGGCGCACGGATTGGACCCTCGAAGGCTATCGCATCGAGGTGAATGGCAGGCTCTTCGCCGCGAACGGCCTCGTGAAAGCCCGCCCGCAGGAAAAGCTGGCTGCCAGCCGCGAGAGTCTGATGAAGGTGCTGCCCGGTTATGAAGCCAAGCTCAGCAAGCCGACGCTGACGGACGACGAAAAGAGCGCGCTGCGTCTCGAACATGCCCAGGTGCGCTCCCTCAGCGGACGTGTCACGGGCTCCTTCCCCTGGTGGGAGGAGGCGAGTGCTGGCTTCAAACCTGCGCCAGTCGTGGGAACGAAAGTCGGGAGCGTCCTCGTCTCTCTGGAAACCCGCGAAGTTCCGCAGTCTGGCACCCGCTGCCCGCTCTATCTCCAGGCAGGCGCGCGGAAGTTCCTGCTCACCTCGGAAGCTGATCCTTTGCGCGATGAATCGAAGCCGCAGCTCTACGAGATCGCCGACTTTGAGCTGGCGATTAATCCCATGACGCTGGAAGCGCTGGCCACACCGGGGCTGGGAATCATCGGCAGCGGTGCCCGGGCTCAAAAAATCCCTGACCGCGCCCAGATCCGCCGACTGAGCATCGAAGCCGATGGCAAACCCGTCTATGACAGCGACACGAAGCCGGATGACAAAGCTACGCTGTCCGCCGTCTGGCTCACGCCTTCAGCGCATTTCGATGATCTCGGCGAAGTCGTGCGCACTCCAGTCACCGCCACGGAAATCCCACTTTGGAAATCAGGCACCAAGAGCGCTGTCGCCGCCACTCCACCGCCGCCACCGGAGCCTCCACCGCCGCTCGTTCCTGTTCCTGGCACGCCACCGCCACCGCCACCGCTTTGGCCGCCTGTGCGCATCGTCATTCCTATCGGCCATCCGCCTCCTCCCGGCGGCTGGTTTCCATGGCTGGATCTGCTGGCCGAGCTGCTCTTCCCGCTGCCTCCACTGGACACGCCTCTGATTAGCGGTGTCCGAATCTCTCCCGCCACCCCCATCGTCCGCGATGGTGATCCCGTGACGGTGAACTGGACTGCCAACGGCGGCACCGGACGCATCGCCTCCTGGCGGATCGACCTCTTCGGCGTGCTGCCGCACAAAGCCGTCCCAGTCCTGCCCATCCCGCTCGCCTCCATTCCGCTCACGCCCTCTGGCATCGTTCCGCCCGGCGTCTCCACGCCTGTCAGCCGCGTGATGCCCGCCATCAACCGAACGAACATTGCCGCCTTGCTCAGCGGAGCTGAGGCGCTCTATCTTTACGTCCAGCCGCGAGTCACTGCTCTGGACTCCTTCGGGTTCGTCATCACCTCCGCGAATGGCTCACTGCTGCCGCTCTTCCCCTCCGGCGTCACCGTTCCTGCCGTGCAGACTCGTCGTGGCGGTGTGCTGGCCCCATTACCTCCCGGTAATGCCCCGGCACCCTCTTTCCAAGTCGTGCCGCCAGCTCCCGCGCTGCCTTTGCCCTGGGCGGGCATGCCGCTGGCAGATCCGCTGGCCGTTCGGAATGCATGGAGCCTTGTGGCCGAGCACGGTAGCCACTTTGGACTGCTCTTTGCCAGTCATGAAAACATCCCCGGAGCTGTGCATCTGCCAGCCTGGAGCACGGCGGTGCGTCCCACGGGCGATGGCAATGAAGTCATGACGATCCGCTTCGAGGGGCTGGTGCCCGTGCCCGCCGCCGCAAATGGGCTGCGCGCCGTGGCGCATGTCGGCTTCGTCGGCGGTTCCTCGCCCGCCACCACCGGGAAGATCGAGGCACGCGCCGAACTTAGCAGTGGCCCAATTCGGCGAGACATGGCGGACGCCATCATGCCATTCCCCTTCGGCTCGCAGCCTTTCTTCACGCTCGGCACCGCCGTGGCCCCGCTGGCACTTTCAAAGGCCACCCCGCTCAAACTCATCGACCTGCCGCTGCGTTTCGACCGCATGACCGCCGGGACATTCGCCGGCTACCCGCTCTCTCCTTTGAATCCAGGCGCTTACCTCGCGCCCTCACCGCCAGCGCCGCCGTGGAACGCCGCCACCTTCGGCTTCAACGCAGCTGCCTATGCCGCCCAGCTCGGCACAGGCAACATGTACATAACTCTCACCTTCAAGATCCGACTCACCACGACTGATGCCACCGACGCAGTCGGCGTGATCGGTGTTCGCCTCGTCCCGGATAACACGCCATGAAAACGCTCCTCCTCCTGCTTTGCGTCGTCCTTGCCCCCGGCGCACTCTTTGCCCAGCCTCTGCCTGCCGTGCATGGCCGCGTCTATGGCCAGGACGAAAAGGGTGCCAACCTCGGTCCCGTCCCTGGGGCGAAGATCGAGCTGCTCTCCGCCAGAAGCGGCACCGTCATCGCCACGGTCACCGCCGACTCACCGGGCGGCTACTTCCAGATCAAAGACCTGCCGCCCGCCGACTACGCCTACCGCGTGACCGCCGCCGGATTCAAGACCGAGGACGAAAAGCGCGGCTTCAAAGTCCCGCAAACCACGCTCGAATACGTCCACGACTTCATCCTCACCCGTCCGCCGCCGAAGCGTGAGCGCTGTGATGTCCCCGTGCTCGCCGTGAAGCGCGTCAGCACCGGGAATAAATCCACCGATGTCGTCCGCCTGCCCGCCGCTGATGCCAAGCTCATCCTGCGCCCCAACTCCCTAAAGCTCGCCACGCCGCCGAACCAACCCTTTGTCTCCAGCACCAAAGGGGAATGGCTCCTCAAAGACCTCGCCGTCGGTGACTACAGCATCGCCATTGACGCGCCCGGCAGCCAGCCTTTCACCGGCACGCTCCAGGTAAAGTGCGAGAGCGCCGACCAGATCATCTTCGAACTCCAGCCCTGCGATGAAGTCCTGCACAGCTTCGTCCGCGTCATGCTTCGCGATGGCTGGGGCCGCACTCCACCCGCCAAGACTGCCGCCTCACGCGCTCATCAGGCTGCCCTGAAATCAGGAGCCACAAATGCCGCGCTCGATTACGCCCGGGGCCTCATCCTCATTAGTTCAGGCAATGAGGAAGAAGCCCAGCAAAGCCTCGCCACCGCGATCTCGAAGAAGCCCGACGCTCAGACTCTGCACCGCGCCAGTGAAGTCCATCTCCGACTTACGCTCGCCCGGCATCAGCCCGTCCAAGCCCTGCGCGAAGCCCGCACCTGGGCGCAGCAGGTCTCCCAGAGCGCCCATCCGGCGGCCAATGACACCGCTCACCTCTGTGGTATCACGCTCGGCCTCATCCAGGGACCGTGGAAGCAAGATGTCCCCGCAGGCGAGGCACTCCTCTTCGAGCGCGACCTACACTCCGCTCTCAGCGCCGAGCTGCGCGCCGAGTATGAAAAGGCCCGTGACCACGTCGCCGCCACCTTTGCCAAACTGAAAGCCGGTGCAGACACCGAGCGAGGACGCATCGCCGCTGAGTCTGGAGAGAAAATGAAATCCGCCCTCGCCCGACTCGATGCCCGGCAGGCCGCCATCGAAAAAGAAGTCACCCAGCTCGATGCTGACCTTCAGCGTCTTCAGGGCATGAATCAGGCCGGCGAGCAGACACGCATCCAGATCATCGGATTCACTCAGCAGCGTCAGGCATTGGCCGTGCAGATGCGCTCCCTTCAGGCCCGCCTTCAGCAACTCGCCGCCATGATGTCGCAGACTCGGCAGATGCCTCCCACTACCCAGCCGAGATTTCCGCAAAAGGAGGGACGCCCAAGTACCGGGTCTGTCATCATTCCTCAGCAGCCGAATCCCCAACTCCAGATTGAGATGCGGCAGATCCAGAGTCAGCTCGCCGTGCTCCAGAACCAGGACGCCCAGCTCGCCGCGAATCAGGTCAATGTGCAGAACCAGTATCAGCGCACCGTCGGCGGTTCCAAGCTGGAGCTTGAGTCCAAATTGAAGCGCCGCGATGCCCTCGCTCAAGAGTCCGCTATGCTCGATCAGCAGCGCCTGGTCTCATCCAATCCCGCTCAAACCAGCACTCCTGAAATGACCGAACTCGCACGCCGTGCTCGTTTGGTGAAAACCTACCACGATCTCTCGCTGGAGGATCGTCGGCAGGAATTGCTGAAGCAGTTCAACTGCGGAGCCGCCAAGGAAGATACTCGACCAGCCGCCAACGCGCAGCCTGTCGAGATCATCGAGAAGGATTTCCCGTCCCAGCGTGTGCGCTGAGGCAGGCTAAGCCCTCGCCGCCAGCTTCAGCCGGAACTTCTCCACCGCAGCCATGATTAGCGGATCAGCCTGCACTTCGACGGGTAGATCAGGGGGCGAATCATTGCTACTGGCAGGAGCTTCGGCAGGCTTGGTCTCGGGCTTTGCGATCTCTGACTTGAGATCAGGCACGGCGGCGGGTTTCGGCGCAGGCTCATCGAAGAGGCCAAAGCCGACCTCGCTGGCCAGAGGCGGTGCCAGAGAGGGATCGATGACGAAGTCGAACTTCACCGGCGAACCGAGAATTTCCTCCGCGATGCCTTCGAGGAACTTCTTCTGATTGTCGCGATTCAGGCTGTCCTTCGCGTGCTCTTCCGTGGTGGGGAAACCGACTTTGATCGTGCCGCGTGCGATGGAAAGAACAGTGCCCAGCTTCACCCAACTGACGACGAGAGCACGACGCTCCTGCACGATGTCTGTGAAGTCAGCCCAGAATTGCTCCTTGTGGATGTTCGCAGGGGCGGGAGCCGGAGCCGGCGTGGCAGCAGGCTCTGGTTTGGGCTGGGGGGCAGCGACAGGCACTGCCACGGGGGCTGGCTCTGGTTTCGGCTCGGCAGCCGGTTCAGCCTCGGCCCAAGGGGCGGATTCAGACTTGGGTTCTGGGGCGCGATTGTAAACAGGCGCAGGCTCAGCCACGACCGAAGGCGCAGCTTTCACGGGTGCTGCGGCGCGGGCGGTGACGACCGGACGTGGCGCGGGCTTCGGCAGACCTTCCGTGCTGCCGCTGTCCAGCGCCTCGATGACATCGCTCAGACTGACTTCATTGAAGTGCTGCACGGCCTGGATCACCCCGAGTTCGAGATGCAGGCGCTTGTTCGTGGCCCAGCGCATCCGCGCATCCACTTCGGCCAGTCCATCGACGACGCGGAGAAGCTGCTCCGTCGAGGCCATCTGGCATTGATTCGTCACCATCTGCGCGATGTCCGGCTCCAAGTCTTCGGCACCCGCTTCCGGGTCCGCCTGACTCACGAGCACGGTGCGCAGATGCTGGATGAGGTCGCTCAACAGCTTGCCGAGGTCCTTGCCCGCCTCGCTGGTGTCATGCACGAGTTTCAGGGCACCCACGGTATCGCTTTCCAGGATGTTCTGCACGAGCTGCGCCACCGTTTGCACGGAGGTAAAGCCAAAGATCTCCAGCACATCTTGTTCGCGGATGTGATTGCCGCAGAAGGCCACGAGCTGATCCATCATAGACTGCGCATCGCGCATCCCGCCATCTGCGCCTTTGCCGATGGCAAAGGCGGCTTTCTCATCAAGATCCACGCCCTCTTCCTTCGCGATGTGGAGGAGGTGATTGGCGATGATCGTCAGCGGGATGCGACGCAGATCGAAGCGCTGACAGCGGCTGATGATCGTCGGTAGGATCTTGTTCGCCTCCGTGGTGGCAAAGATGAACTTCACATGCGGCGGCGGCTCCTCCAGCGTCTTCAGCAGCGCATTAAACGCCGCCGTCGAGAGCATATGGACCTCATCGATGTAGTAGATCTTGTACCGGCAGCGGGAGGGGGCATACTTCACGCTCTCGCGGAGGTCGCGCACCTGATCCACGCCGTTGTTGCTGGCACCGTCGATCTCCATCACGTCCAGGCAGTTGCCTTCCGCGATCTCTTTGCAGAGGGGATCTTCGGGATCGAAGTCGATGCTCGGTCCGTTCGGGCAGTTCAGCGCCTTGGCAAAGATGCGGGCCGTGGAGGTCTTCCCCGTGCCACGGGGGCCGACAAAGAGGTAGGCATGGGCCAGCCGGTCCTGCGCGATGGCATTGCGAAGGGTGCGGACGACATGCTCCTGGCCGAGCACATCGGCGAATGTCTTGGGGCGATACTTGCGGGCGACAACCTGGTCCCTCACG
>JBIKIA010000227.1:0-7541 GCA_044361885.1 Prosthecobacter sp.
CCTTTGATCATGCGCTCGACTTTGAAGGCATCGACGATCTTGCCTTCAGGATCAGCGATGAGATCGTAGGGCAGTGTGAAGTCAGCTTTGAACTTCTTCTGAGCGTCTGGTTTGTCGAAGGAGACGCCCAGCACCTGCACGCCTTCCTTGCTCAAGTCAGCAAAGGCATCGCGGAGTGAGCATGCCTGTTTCGTGCATCCGGGGGTATTGGCCTTCGGGTAGAAGAAGACGACCGTGGGGCCTTTCTTGTACACATCAGCGAAGTTCACGTTGGCTCCGTCTTGATTGATGCCGGAGACAGCGGGGGCTAGATAATCGACTTTTTCGCCCTGGCCTGCCTGGGCGTTGCTGAAGAGTCCGGCGAAGAGGGCGGTGAGGATGCGCATGGTCATTTTCATGGGGTGGGGGATGGAGGATGGTCTGGGTGGCACGAGGGACATTCCGCGTGATCTTGAACGCCAAACGCAGCGATGAGGTTCGTTCTGACATGGGAAACGGACGCTTCGAAGTCTGATGAACATGTGCAGGCTCGCTTTAATGATTCGATTCCTTGTCTCCATCGCAGTCTTGTGCTCCATGAATCGCTCATTCAAATGGCTATCGACCTCAGCTCCATCGCCCTCATCGCCGGGAACGGCCTTTACCCAGAGACCTTCGTGGCATCTGCGCGGCGTGCTGGAGTGAAGCGTCTTGTGGCGGTCGCTTTTGAAAATGAGACGAAGCCTGAACTAGCCTCCCTCGTCGATGCCATCCTCTGGGTCAGGGTCGGGCAGCTCAGCAAGATGATCACCTTTTTGAAAAAGGAAGGTGTGACGCAAACGGTGATGGTTGGACAGATTGCCCCGAAGAATCTCTTCGACCTGCGCCCCGACTTCCGCACCCTGCTGATGCTCGCGCGCTTGAAGCGGCGCAATGCAGAGACGTTGTTTGGAGCCATTGGAGATGAACTGGGCAAAGATGGAATCACCCTGCTGCCTGCCACGACCTTTCTCGAACATCTCATGCCTGCCGCAGGGCATGTCGCTGGACCATCGATCAAACAAAGGCGCTGGGAAGATGCTGAGTATGGTTTCAAAATTGCCAAAGAATCCAGCCGCCTCGACATCGGACAGACCGTGGTGGTCAAGAACGGCACCGTCCTCGCCGTGGAGGCCTTTGAAGGCACCAATGAAGCCGTCAAACGTGGCGGTGCTCTTAGCCGTGGAGGTGCCACCATGGTGAAGGTCTCCAAGCCGGGTCAGGACATGCGTTTTGATGTGCCAGTCATCGGTCCAGATACGATTCGAAATGCTGCCGAAGCTGGCGTGAATGTGGTTGCTGTGGAGGCCGGGAAGACCCTCATGCTTGGCTCCGAAGAACTTCATCAGGAGTGCCTCAGACAAAAAGTCACCCTCATTGCCCTCGCATAAGCGAGAAGATGTTTTTTCCGATAATTGCGGATAAGCCTTGATTTAACGACGCAAATTCAGAAAAAATGAGCGCTTCCCGCATCTGCGGGTCTTATCTCGTCCCACCTTACCAACCCCATATGTTACTGACCGCACTTAAAGTAAAGCTTGCAGCCCTCGTTGCCGTCGCAGGCATCGACACTGCCGAGTTGCAGACCCCCAGCACTGAGCTTGTTTCCACTCTTCAAAAGCTGGCCGATGACCAGTCTGCTGCCCAGAAGGCCGTGCAGGACAAGACGAACGGGCCTGATGTTAACAAATCCTTCAATGATGCACTCGCCAAAATCAAAGAACTGGCCAGTAAAAATGACAAGGATGCCCAATACACATTGGCTCATTGGGGGGTGCTGAACAACAGTAACGTCAACGACATCATTGACCTGTATCGCAAGGCTTCCGCCCAGGGTCAGATTCTTGCCAAGGTCGAACTGGCGCAGGTATTGCTTCAGGCTTTCCCACAGGATCAGGAGCGCGTGAAAGAAGCCGTTCAACTGGTCAAAGACAGCGAGGCTGGTGGAAACAAGCTTGGTCGCCGTCTTCTCGCCAACCTCTATCTCGCTGGAGCCCCAAATGTTGAAATTCAGCAGAATGTGGAGACGGCCAAGTCGCTCTTGGAAAAGGGCAGTACTGAAGGTGATGGCGAAGCTACTCTAGGCCTGAGCCAGCTCTATGCCTCCGGGGTTCCTGGACTCGCCAAGGACGATCAGAAGTCTCTCGAATTCCTTATTAAGGCTGCTGATCAGAAAAATGCTGTCGCCCTCAGCACCTATGCGGCGCGTCTCTTTGATGGCGACCCAACCACAGGTACTGCCAAGCCTCTGGTACAGAAAGACCCAGCCAAGGCCATGAAGCTCTTCGAAGATGCTGCCAACAGCGGCTTCGCTGCGGCCAACCGTCTCCTCGGTGCCATCTATGAAAACGGCCTTGGTGGCAACACCAAAGACCTCAAGAAGGCTGTCGAATACTACAGCAAAGCTGGCAATGGAAACGATGCCCAAGCTTTGTTCCGTCTCGGCAACTACTTTGAAGCCGGTCTCCGCAATGGCTCTGATGACAAAGCTGAGGTGATTATTCAGCAGAATGCCAAAAGCGCTCTTGATCTCTATCGTCTGGCTGCCCAGAACGGCTCTGCAGAAGCCTTCTTCAATGTCGGTGTTTATTATGAAACAGGCACCGTGGTGGACAAAGATCTTACCAAGGCTTTCAGCTTCCTTCTCAAAGCGGCCACTTCCGGCATCCCACAGGCTCAGTTCCGCCTTGCGGGTCTCTATCAACAGGGGGGTGGCGTGACACAGGATCCCATCGCTGCATTAGCTTGGTTCCAGCGTGCTTCTGCAGGCAACTTTGCTCCTGCCCAGATCGCCCTCGGTCAGCTCTTGGAAACCGGAGCGGGCATCGGCTCCCCCGAATACGCTGGTGCTGCACTTCAATATGAAGCTGCTGCCGAGCAGGGCGTTCCTCTCGCCATGCTTCGTCTTGCCAGCCTCAATGAGCGCGGCCTGACCAACATTAAAGAAAATAAAGCCAACCCGAACCTTGTCCGCGCGCTTGCTTATGCTGACCTCGCTGTCGATGCTTCCAACAGCGCTGAGATCGCCGTCAAGTATCGCGATGAGTTGAAGAAGAACATGAAGGCTGACGAAATTGCTGAAGCCAAGAAGATCTACGACCTCAAGAAGAAGCCTGCAGCCGCTGCTGAAACTCCCGCTGCCGCTGCTCCTGCCAGCAAGGGTAGCAGCAAAGGTTCCACCAAAAAATCGAGCGGTAACTAATCGCTTAAAATGATATAAAAACGGCTTGTCAAAACATTGGAGGCCGCTAGTCTCCGGCTCCCCAAACCAGGGGAGCCGGTTTTTTATTTTCCGGGGCATTAGCTCAGTTGGTAGAGCGCCTGCATGGCATGCAGGAGGTCAGCGGTTCGAACCCGCTATGCTCCACCAAACGGCATTCAATCAAGCCGTCTGGAAGTCTTGGCAGGCACTGCACCATCCGCCTTTAAGGCTCTTGTTTGCATTCCCCCGTTTCGTGGCCGATAGACGCGCTCATTCATCCAACACCCGCATCAACGTGAGCGCCACCCGCCTTCCAGAGCCGAAGAAACAATCCTCCCTCATCAGCCGTCTCAAGGATCGCCTGAAGAAAGTCATCGGCATCGGCAAAAACAAGCCTGCCAAAACCGAATCCGACCCAAAGGCCGTCGAGCATCCGCATCAGCCTGCCAGGATTCACCCCCATTCACGTCCACCGCGTGAAGAACGTCCCCGCGATCATACACCCCGTGATGGAGCTCGTCCGCCGCGTCGCGAAGGTGAACGTGGTCCACGCCGTGAAGAAGGCGGAGATCGTGGTCCTCGTCGTGAACGCGGTCCGCGCCGTGAGCATTCGGAGGAAAAGCGTCCGCCGATTCAAAACTACCAGCCACAGCCACCACCACCTGCACCGCCCGTTCCCGAAGGGCCTTTCCCTGCGGCCTTTGAATCTCTTGGTCTTTCGCCTGCCGTGCTCGCCGCCATTCGTGAATCGGGTTACGAGAATCCCACCGAGATTCAGCAGCGTGCCATTCCGATTATCATCGAGACCAAGGATGTCATCGGTGCCTCCCAGACTGGCACAGGCAAAACCGCAGCCTTTGCTCTGCCCACGCTTAGCCGTTTGGGTGCTCCCGGAAAGTTCCGTTGTCTCGTGCTTGAACCAACACGTGAACTGGCCCTTCAAGTCGTCGAACAGTTTGAAAAATACGGCAAGCACACCGGTTTGCGGGTGATCGCCGTTTATGGTGGTGTTGGTTATGACAAACAACGCAGGGCACTACAGGAAGGTGTTGATGTTGTTGTAGCTACTCCAGGCCGTCTGCTTGATTTCATGCAGGATGGCACCGCTGACATGAGCAATCTCGAAGTGCTCGTGCTCGATGAAGTGGATCGCATGCTCGACATGGGCTTCCTCCCCGACGTGCGCCGCATCATTGATCGCACGCCCAAGAGCCGTCAGACACTCTTCTTCTCGGCTACCATGCCGCAGCAGATCAAGAGCCTCGCTGACTTCGCTCTCAAAGAACCCGTCAGTGTCGAAGTCGGCATCCGCTTCTCTCCTGCCGAAACCGTCAGCCACTACATGTATCCCGTGGCAGGTGATCAGCGTGAGGAACTCCTCCTGGCCATCCTCAAGCAGACGCATTTCAGCAGCCTCATGATCTTCACCCGCACCAAGGCGCAGGCAGATCAGATCTACTCCTCTCTCAAGCAGACCGGCGAATACAAAGTCGCCGTCATGCACTCCGATGTCAGCCAGAAGGAGCGTGAGAAAGCGCTCTCTGGCTTCCGTGATGGCGAGTTCGAAATCATCGTCGCCACTGACCTTGCGGCTCGTGGATTGGATGTCAGCGGCGTCACACACGTCATCAATGTCATGGTTCCTGAGAACTCCGAGGACTACGTGCATCGCATCGGCCGCACTGGGCGCGCCAAGAAGGAAGGCGATGCTTACACTCTCTTCTCTGCCGAAGAGTTGCCCTACGTCGCCAGTATCGAGCGTCTCATCAATCAGAAGATCGAGCGCCGTAAGCTCGAAGGCTTCAGCTACAAGTACACCACCGTGCTTGATGAGGAAGACAAAGCCCGCGCCATCCTGCATGGCCGGAAGAAGAAGCGCCGGTAAGCGATTTCGGGCAGGTTACTCACTCGCCAGCGATGGTGCGCCTTCGGGCAGCTTGATCGTTGGCTCTCCGCCGAGACAGCCGAGCGACGCGAGGAACTCATCCATCTTCCTCGCCGTGACCTGAATCCACGGCTCTTTGTTAAAGAAGCCGTGCGGCATGTCCTTCGCCGCCCACATTTCCGCGCGCAGACCTAGAACTCGCGCCTTCTTCACATACTCATCGCCACCCAGCTTGAGCTTGTCCGCAGTGCCAAAGAACAAAATGGCTGGTGGGGTGTCCTTCGCGACAAAGCTGTTCGGCGTGATCGCCTCCGCCATCTCCAGCGTGAAGTCCTTCAGTTCACCTGTGACGCGTTCTTTGAAGAGTGTGCTGATGTTCATCGCCGGATTGAAAAGCACCAATGCATTCGGCTTGGCGGAGATCGTCTTGTCATCTCCCTCCGCATCGTAGGCCGTCACCAGCGCGGTACAGGCGGCGAGATGGCCTCCAGCCGATCCTCCACTAGCGATGATCTTCCCTGGATCGATCCCAAGCTCTGTCGCATGACCACGCACCCAGCGGATGGCGCTCTTCGCGTCTTCCACCGACTTGTCCGCCAGCGTCTTGTGCTCATTCAGAATGCGGTAATCCGCGCACACACGGTCACCAGCCCGCGTGTCGCCAGGTATTCGGCCTGAGGCACGAACTGCTTGAAGGTTCCACTCTTCCAACCGCCACCGAAAAAGAAGACCACGCAGGGGCGCTGCACTGCCGTCTGAACTTCGCCAGAAGGAGAAAAGACATGCAGCTTGAGTTCGCCTTGCGGGGTGATTTTATACACCACCTCGTCCGTCTTCACGGCTTCCTTGGTCAGCTTGATCGTCCCCTTCGTTGCTTTCGCCTTCTGGGCGAATGAGAGCAGGGGAGTCATACAGAAAAGAAGACAGGCGATCAGTTTCATGGCCGCCTTGAAACGCCTGTTCGAAGACGAAGTTTCAATCGACTAGCGCCCCAAAGCCTCACGTGCTTGCTCGATGAACTCGCGCACCATCGCCAGATCCTTCACACCAGGCGAAGACTCCACCCCGCTGGCCACATCAACTGCCGCAGGATGCGTTTCCTCAATCGCTCGGCGCACGTTTGCAGGGGTCAGCCCACCGGAAAGGATCAACCGCTTGTCGGGAAACATTTCCTTTGCCTGCAGCGCCAGATCCCAGGGGAAAGTCTCCCCAGTTCCGCCATACAGCCCTGGATTGTAGGCATCGAGCAGGATGGTTTCGCACGAGTAATCACCGATGCGCGTGAGCGACTCCCGGTCGCGCACAGCGAGAGCTTTGATCACGACAGCACCACGCTCTTGAAGCGAAGCGACTTGTTCGGGTGTTTCATCCCCGTGCAGTTGCAGGATGTGGACCAATCGTTGGTCGATCAATGTGTTGAGCGTCCGTTCATCGGCATTCACGAGCACCGCAACCAGAGTGGTGTGCTCACGCAGCGCTGGCACCCAGGCAGTATTTTCCAAAGGCAGGTAACGCTTCGATTTCGGCCAGAAATTGAGCCCGAGTGCATCGGCGCCGAGTGCGATGATTTGGCGCGCCTGCTCCTCCTGCGTGATGCCGCAGATCTTCACCGCTGGACCGGAATGATGATTGTCAGGGAACACGCGGAAAGTGGGGCTGGTTGGGGTTGTCAGGCAAAAGTCCGGAGGTGAGTGTCAGCAGTGCATCAAGCTTTGGCGGATACGTGATCGTGCCGCGAAGTCGCACATTGCGCTGGATCGCCGAGAGCGCTCCCCCATCCTCCGTACGGGCCAGGAAGATCACGGGAGGTGCCGTATGAATGCCCTGATGTGTCAAAGGATAGGCATGAGCGATGAGGCGATCGATCGTGATCCCGCTCAGGTCAGGCAATGGAACCGAAAAAATAAAAAGCTGGTAAGGACGAGAAAGCGCCAGCTCAAAGGCACGCTCAGCCGTCGGGCAGTCATCGACTTCACAGTGGCGAAACGAGGTCAGCGCCTCGCGGATCACCCGTCGGAAAGGCAGGCTCTCTTCGGCGAGGAGGACGCGGGCAGGTCCGGGGTTGGAAGATGAAGTGCTCAATGGTGCCGAAGGTAGAACGAGTTTTCAACTCGTCCACTGGTGGGGCGGGTTTGAAACCCGCCAGCTATACCCCCGAGCTGGAAACTCGGGGCACCAGCTTACGACTTTCAAAGTCGTTTTACCTCAATAATACGGCACCAGGCCGCCCTGCCAGATTGGCTTCAGATCGCCGATAGCGGCATCAATAAGGGTGCTGCCTCGGTGGGTGATGTTGAGGTATTTGTCATTGGTCGATTCACCGATGACGATGGCTCCGGCGGCTCTGGCTGCGGCGAGGTGCTCGGGGGCGATTTCGAGGAGGAGACGCCCTGGAGTCTCACCAAAGAGAAGCTCGGCGGTGGTGCAACCTTTGGC
>JBIKIA010000228.1:0-7521 GCA_044361885.1 Prosthecobacter sp.
TCGAAGGCGCGGTCAGCACGAGCGGCGGCAAGTTTGAGCGCGGTGAAATGGAGACCGCCATGTCCGGCCTCGGCAACCGAGTTTTCCTCATGAACAACGTCCACGAGGACGGCCCCTGCATCTTCCACGTCCGCTGGATCATGAGCTACCTCAGCGGCCCACTGGCGAAAGATCAGGTGAAGCGCCTGATGGACCCCATCCGCCCCGCAAAGAAAACCGCAGCCGTCGCCGAGGACGATGGCTTCCTCCCACCCGGAGCCACCGCCGCTCCTGCTGCGGACCGCAACACCATCAAACCCAAGCTCCCTGAAGGCACCGCCGAGTACTTTATTGTCAGCGATATCAGCCCCGATGCGCTCTGCTACGTCCCCGCCATCCTGCGCAGTGCCGTGGTGAACTTCGACGACGCCAAACGCAAGATCGACGGCACCAGCCGAGTCACACTCGTCAATCCGCTCGACCCCAACGGCCAGCGGGTCATCTGGGACAAGTTCGTGGATATCCCCCGCGATGTCGATCTCGCCAAATGGAGCAGCAATCCGAGCGATGGAGCCGAGTTTGCCGAGCTTCCCGGAGCTGCGCAGAAGTCCACCACCTACACGAGCATCAAGAAAGACTACACCGACTGGGTGTATGCCAATCACTTCCTCGAAGTCAGCTACAGCCCGCTGCTGGAAGCCTACTCAAACCCCGGCGAGAAGGTGGATGAATTCAAAGCCCGCATCACCCAGACCGCCCGCGAACTGCGTGACAAAGCCGTCGAAGAACTGCGCGAGAAAGCCGCCAAGACCGTGAAGGCCCTCGAAGCCAAAGCCACGAAAGCCCAGCTCAAGCTGGACACGCAGAAGCAGCAGGCCAGCAGCGCCAAACTCTCCGCCGCCGTGAGCATCGGCACGAGCATTCTCGGCGCGTTCTTTGGCCGAAAGAGCAAGATGGGAGCGGTGGGCAGTCTCATGAAGGGTAGCACCGTCACCACCGCCAGCCGCGTCATGCGCGAAGGCCAGGAAGCCGCTGCCGCCGAAGCCGAGTTGGTGGCATTGCACCAAGAGATGGAAGAACTGAACAAGACCGTCGAGGACGAAACCCAGAAGCTCCGCGACCAATACGATCCCACCACCATCGCCCTGGAGACCTTCAAACTCACCCCCACCAAAACCCGCATCCAACCCGACGCCATCGGCATCCTCTGGCTGCCGCATGAACGCGTGGGCGGGGAGTTGAGGAAGGCTTGGGCGTGAGTTGATCTCAAGCCCACTAGCCTTCGAGATGTCAGCAGGCCAGTCTTGATTACTTCTCGATCATGTCTCACGACTCCTCTCATCGTGCCCACATCTGCCACCCTCATCACTGCCTCCAAAAGCCTCCGCGAAGCTCTCCGCCCGCTGCGGTTCGCACCGCCGACGGAGTTTATTTATAACCCGCTCGAGTATGCCTGGGCTCCGCATGAGGCTTATCTGACGCGGTTTGGCGGCACGAAGAAGAAGGTGGTGCTGGTGGGGATGAATCCGGGGCCGTTTGGGATGACGCAGACGGGCGTGCCGTTTGGCGAGATCGCGGCGGTTCGTGATTGGATGGGTATTTGCGAGCCGGTGGGCAAGCCGGAGCATGAGCATCCGAAGCGCAAGGTGGTGGGCTTTGACTGTCCAAACTCAGAGGTGAGTGGACGTCGCCTGTGGGGCCTCTTTGCGCAGCGCTTCGGCACGGCAGAGGCTTTCTTTAAAGATCACTTTGTGGCGAATTACTGTCCGCTCGTGTTCATGGAGGACAGCGGACGCAATCGCACGCCGGATAAGCTGCCCGTCGAGGAAACTGCCGCAATGGAGGAACACTGCGATGCCCATCTGCGCGCCGTGATCACCGCGCTGGAGCCGGAGTGGGTGATCGGTGTGGGTGCCTTTGCTGAAGAGCGCGCTAACCGCGCTCGTGAGGCGATGAAGGGTGATTTCAAAGTTGGCCGCGTGCTGCATCCGAGTCCGGCCAGTCCGGCGGCGAACCGTGACTGGGCGGGGGCGGCGACGAAGCAGTTCGTGAAGCTCGGGGTGTGGAGCGAGTGACTACTCGGCTTCTTTGACCCAGGGCAGGCGAAGTTTCGCCATGTAGATGCTGGCTTTGCCTTCGTGCGATGAGTAGTAGCTGACCCATAGATGCTTGTCGTGCCAGACCATGCCGGGATAGCTGCAATCACCACCGCTCGGCAGCTCGATGAGGGGCTCCAGCGAGGTTGGGGTCATTTTGAAAAGCACCATGTGCGCGCCAGGTGTGGCACCACGTCCACGTGATCCGGCGATGAGGGAACCATCGGGGAGCTGGATGAAGTTCTGGCCCTGAACGACAAGGGGAAGGGGAGTCCATTTCCATTCACGGTAGGGAGCTGCGGCGCTGCCGATGTAGCCGAGCTTGTCAGCGGCCTCACGGCGGACGAGCGCGAGGGCTGTGCCATCTTTAAGGAAGCGTATGGTGGTTTCATTGGGTTGGCCGGTCACCTGCATGAGTGAGGAGAGTTGCCAGACGGAGCCGTCATTGCTGGTGTAGGATTTGAGCGACCACTCGGGCTCCGGCTTGGGACCACCGGTCGTCGGATAGGTGTTGTAGGAGACGCCGTAGAATTTTTTGTCGGTGGGATTCAAGACAGCGCGCCAGAGCCAGTCACCTTCGGCGAGCAGCTTTTGGGTAGGTGTCCAGACCTTGCCATCCGTGGTCGTGGAGTAGCGTGGGCGGCGGCCTTTGAGGTCCTTGGTGCCACCGTAAAGCGATCCACCGCAGAAGAGGAAGAGGCGCTTGCCATCGGGGGAGACTTCGAGCTTAGGATCACGGAGATCGGTGCCTGCTTCGGCGATCTCGGCATAGTTCACCCAGGTCTCGCCGGTGGAGGAGATCATGATGCGGATCTTGCCATCGCCACCGACGTGGTCATCGGCCTCGCGGAAGCAGCAGTAGAAGAGGTTTTGGAAGCGAGCGAGATCGGTGAAAGCGTTGTGCTTGCCTTTGTCCCAGATTTTTTGGACGGAGACGATCTCCGCCTGCTGCTGGGCGAAGAGGCTGGGGGTTACGAGGAGCAGGCTCAAAAAGGCGACGAGGGGGGATTTCATGGCGAGTGGAGTTTTACGAAGAGGCGCTCGGGAGAGCAAGTCTGGATGATGGGGCAAGAAAAAGCGTGGTGCATGACAGGCACGCACCACGCTTCGGAGTCGATCAGGTCGATCAGCCGCTTACTGCTTCTTCACCTTGAAGCTGCGGAAAGCGACGGGGTCGCTGTGACCTGCAAAGCCAATGAGGCCTTTGGTATGGTCGAGGCCTTTAGGTGGGTGGGCGATCTGGCTGCGGTCGAAGGTGCTGATATCGACGTCGAGGATCTTGGTGCCATTGAGCGTGACTTTGATACGCTGGCCTTGGACTTCGATCTCCTGGAAGTTCCACTCACCAACGGGACGGAGGTAGCCGTGCTTAGCACCGACGCAATGGTAGAGGGAGCCGTGATACTGCTCAGGCTTCAGGCCACCTTTGCCTGCGGCGGCCATCTTTTCGTTGTAGCCATCGCTGTCGATGACCTGGAGTTCGAGGCCGTCGGAGGCGGAGTGCCCACCCAGCGGCGTGCGCAGGGCGATGCCGTTGTTACCAGCTTTCGGCAGCTTGAATTCGACACGGATAATGCCGTTCTCGAACTCTTCCTTGGTCAGCAGATCGCCGCCTTTGCCTTGTTTGCAGACGACTGCGCCGTCTTTGACTTCGTAGTTCTCGACTGCGCCCTGCCAGTTGCTCAGATCTTTGCCGTTGATCTGCTCGACGAAGCCATCAGCATCGCGGGTGGCGAGTTCTTTGTTGGCTTCTTCACCGCTGATCTCGCGGATGAAGACATTGCGCCAGCGGATCTCGCTGCCGTGGGTCTGGAGTTGGATGGGGCCTTTGGCAAAGGCGGGGTCCTGCATCCAGCCGTTCGGGAGTTTCTCGGCGGGCTTGTCTTTGGCCTTGTCGTCTTTTTTGCCGTAGGCCAGGAAACCTGCCTTCTTGTTGGCAAAGAAGTTTTCCAGCGGGGCATTGTTCACGACGACTTCGCCATTGAGTTTCACGGTCACGCGCTCGCCGATCATCTTGATATGGAAGACGTTCCACTGACCGAAAGGCTTATCCATGAGCTTGAGGGGGTATTTGCCCTCTTCGTTCTTGTTGTTCCAAAGACTGCCGGAGCCCTTGTCGGCACCGAGCTTGAACTTCGCCTCTTCCGTGAAGTCCCAGATCTGCACCTGCGGGATGCCGCGGAGATAGATGCCGCTATCGCCGAGCGGGAGCATCTTGTAATCGACCATGAGTTCGAAGTCTCCGTAGTCCTTGTCGGTGGTGAGGTAGAGGCCTTTGCCATCATTGACGAGTTCGCCGCCCTCGACTTTCCAGTGGGCGTTGACGTGGTCGCCTTTGTCATTGCCTTTGGCGTCTTTGATGCCGCCTTCGACGGACTTCTTTTTGTATTCCGCCTTTTCATCAGGCGTCATCTTCCAGAGGTCCGTGGGATCCTGGGTGCCCCAGCCATACCAGCCGGAGAGGTCCTTGCCATTGAAGAGCGGTGTGAAGCCTTCTGGCGGGACATTGTTTTCAGCCGAAGCCGTGGCGACGAGGCCAGCCAGCAAAGCGAGTGTGCAAAAAGCAGGTGATTTCATGATGGACGGAAGAGTCGGAGTCGTAGCACTTGATCTTTCAGCGGTGGCCCGTTTGGGAACGCTGTCTTTGCGTATTTTCAGGACATCGGCTCAAGGCGTGAACTGAACTGTCCCTGAGGTGAATTCATTCGTGGGATCTGTCGGCAGAGCAGGCACGAGGAAGAAGCCCGCGCCAATGGGGCCGAGGATGCCCGCGCCATGGGGCTGGCGGAGGGTGCCGGCGAAGGGGACGAGGCGGGTGACATTCTTTTTGGCAGTCAAGTTAGTCAGCGTCGGGGCGGGAACCTGATCCGTGAGGGTGAAGCTGCCGGTGATGGCACCGGTGTTGGCATCGAGCTGCGCATTCCATTTTGTGGCGTTCGGCGGCAGTGTGATGGGCGCGATGATGATGAGTTTGTTGGCGGAATCGAGTTTGAGATCTGTGGGCAAGCTAAGCGAGGAGGCGCTGACGACACCACTGTGGGTGACGTTAAATTCGCCGCCCGCTGGCAGTTCCAAAAGAGTGGCGAGGGTGGTCGTCTTGGTGGGGATGAACCAGGGGTCGATGGTGACGCTGGTAGCCACGGGCCCGAAGCCGCTGCGGTAGCCTTTGTCGGCGGGGCCAGGGGCTTTTCTCCACACGAGGTCGGTAGCTCCTGCGGGCAGATAGACACGAGGGGCAAGTGTGGGATGGATCTCAAAATCAAGCCAACCAGCCAGATAGCTCCCAAGCCGATTATAGGGCTGGGCGAAGAGTCGGTAACCCGCAGCGGCATCGGGAGCGAGCGTGGCCGTGAGGGTGGTGCCATCGGCCAGACGTCCGGCGATCTTTAGCATGGCTTTGGCATCAATAGTGGCGGTGGCATGGCCGGAACCGAGTGGCGTGGTGGTGCTGGCTGGCAGGGCTGAGCCGAGGATGAGGGTGTGGGCTCCGGCGAACTGGATCTTTTGATCTTTAGCGGGGAGGAAGAGGCTGCGTCCCTCGCTGCTGCTGGCATTGGCGGTGATGCTGGCATTCGCAAAGAGACGCGTGGTGAAGTCATCTCCAAAGGGTAGAGCGAGTTCGAGCACGTAGCTGTTCACGCCTTTGATGATGGGGATGGTGTTGCCGGTGGCGAATTCGGCATCGGAGGTAACGTTGAGATTCAGCGTGCCTGTGAATGGCAGAGGAGTGAGTTCGCTGGGGAGTATCAGCTTGCCCGTCAGAGCTGTGCTGGAGGCTCCGATGGTGAACTCGACCTTCCCTGCGGGCAGTCCGCTGGTAGTGTCAGTGAGTAGCGTTTCATAGGAACCTGCGAAGGATTCGACGATGAGACTGCCGGTGAGATAGATCGGCGTGTAATCGACGAGCAGAAGATCTTTGGCCGTGATGGGGTAAGTGCCAGCGGGGCTGCTAGTTTTAGCCGTGGTGGTGACGACAGGCAGTCGTGCGCCAGCCGTGGAGAAAACGAGACCCTCGATGTCGCCGCCGACAAAGCCGGAGTAGCTCACGGTGAACGCGGGATTGGCCTGACCGATGAATCGACGATGGCTGGAAGGCGTGACGAAGAGTGGCGCTTTGGCGATGACGAGTTTGCCGGTGAGGCTTTTGCCATCGACATCGACTTTGACGGCATAGTTTCCAGCACGAGTCGGCGCGACGAAACTCGGCACACCATTGATGGTGTAAGTGATCACGGGTGAGTCGGTGTTCCCGAGCACGCCGACAGATCGTGGCGCGCCATTATAGACCTGATTGAGCCCGATGAGCGTGGGCGTCTTCGGCGTAGGCTTGACGGTGATGGTTCGGATGACCGGCGTGGCTGCGAGGTAGATGCCGGAACCCGCCTGGGTGGCCTCGACCTTCACGGTGCCGTGTCCCGTGAGGGTCAAAATACTGCCGCTGACTGTCGCAGGGCCGCTGATGACTCGGAAGCTGACGGGAAGCCCGGAACTGGCTGTGGCGGAGAGCGGCAGCGTGCCTTCGTTTAGAAACACGCTAGTGGGTGGAGTGAAGGCTATGCTCTGTTTCTGCGCTGAGCTGTGAAGCCCCATGCCGCTGATGGTGAAGGTGTAGGGATGACTCACCGCGTCGTCACTGGCGATGGACACGATGGCGAATCTCCAACCAGGTAGAGTGGGATTGAATCTGACGCTGAAGGTGGTGCTGCCATCGACCTCGACGAAGCTTTGCGGCTGCGCCGAAACTCTGAAGTCCCTGGCATCTGCTCCGAGGATGCGGACGCTCGGCGTTCCAGTGAGATTGAGGACAGCGTTGCCGAAATTTTGCACCGTGAAGGTATGATCCACCGCGCCAACTCCGAGCGCGATTACGCTGCCGAAGTGCGTGCCATCGGTAGCGATGGGTGTGCTATCACCGGGCGCGATGGGGGTGCCATTCCCAAGAACGACCATCTGAGGCAACACGATCGTGATCTGCTGCTCCATGAGGTCGCTGCTGCCGTTCGCATGTCCACCCGCGGTGCGTCCACGGGCACGGAGAAGAGCTGTAGGAGGCAGGTTGAGTCCAGTTAGCTCCCAACCTCCCGCGATCCTGCTGCCGATGCCTGCAGCTTTCCAACTCGCGCCGTCATTTTGCGACACCTCGAAGCTAACAGAACTGACTTCCGGGCCAGCACCGCCACGCAGCCACTGCACCTGCGAGGCGTTGAAAACGACGAGGCTCTTCGTTGCAGCATCGTTGAGCAATCGCACCATGAGAGGTCGCGTGACTCCATTGAAAGTGTTGAAGTTGCCAGCAAGCAGGATGCTGCCATCGGCCTGCATGGCTAGACCGTGGACGGTGGCATCAGCACCGGAGCCTGCGCTGAATGTGCTGCTGCTTTCCAAAGTGCCGTCAGGCAGAAGTCGGACGACTCGGCCACAGGCGCTATCATTCACGGAGGTGAAG
>JBIKIA010000229.1:0-7520 GCA_044361885.1 Prosthecobacter sp.
GCTTTTGATCGCGGCCCACGGGCACCACGTCGCTGTTATAAATGAGGATGTCCGCCGCCATGAGCACGGGATAGGCGAAGAGGCCGTGGGAGGGTTTGATGCCATGCGCCACCTTGTCTTTGTAGCTATGGCAGCGCTCCAGCAGGCCCATCGGCGTCACCGTGCTGAGAATCCAGGCGAGCTCGGTGTGCTCGGGCACATCACTCTGACGAAAAAAGACGCACTTCTCGGGGTCTAGCCCGCAGGCCAGGAAGTCGATGGCGAGATTGCGCACGTGATCGCGCAGCAGCTTGCCATCCTGGACGGTGTTCAGCGAGTGGTAATCGGCGATGAAGTAATAAGCATCGCCCTCATGCTGGAGCTTCAGGGCTGCCTCCATCATGCCAAAGTAATTGCCGATGTGGAGACGTCCGCTGGGTTGGAGGCCGGAAAGGATGCGCATAGGGGCGCTAGACATGGCGGGTGAAGGCGCGAGATCAAGCGCGGCTTCGGGATGGGATCGTGCTTCGAAGATGCGCCCCATTTGAAACGGAGGGGTGCGGGCAGGCAGTGCCTCTGCGATTTCTGATCAGAGAGCGAACGGTTGGAAGCTCGGCGGCAGAGAATACGGGTCGAGGACGATCTCCGAAATATCCGAGGGATATCTACTCTGCTGATGGTCTGCACCATGAGTTTTTGCTTGGCTGAGTCTTGGCGCACTGCTTGAAAGCGCGGATGGAATTACCTGATGAGTCGATTTTAAGCGAAGTGAAAAGGTTGAGGAAGGAAGGCCGCATCCTGGATGCCTGGAAGCTCGTGCGCGATCTGGCTCCGCCGGAGCAGTGGCCCACGGCAACGGATCGACTCGGCGGCGCGCTGCTTCTGGAAAAGCTGGGCGCGGAGGAGCGTGCGCAAAAAATCGTCTTCCGTGCCTGGCATGACCCCGCTTCACGAGCTGAAGCCCGGTCCGCCATGTTCTGGGAGGTCTTGCAGGAGCGTGGTGCCTTCCTGACTTGGAAGTGGCTGCGAAAGTATGCGCCCTCACCAGATGAGCCGGAGGACCGTCACGCGGATCATGAGGCCTACATGGCCGTGGTGCTGATGCGGCTGCGGGACTTCGAACGTGCCCGTGCCTGCCTAGATCGCGGGCAAAAGATTCAGAAGAAGGAGCGCTGGTTCTCCCTGCTGCGGGCGGACATGCTCCAGGAGCAGGATCTGCGCGAGGAGGCTCTGACTCTGGTCGAGGCAGTGGTGAAGGCCGAGCCGGACTACATCACGGCTCATATTTCCAAAGCGGAGCTGCTGGTCGAACTCGGACGTGATGACGATGCTGTGCAGGCAATGCGAGAGGCTCTTCGACTCGTGCAGTCCGGTGCCATCGCACGCCGTTTGGCGAACCTGCTGACAGAGCTCGACCGCTATGACAAAGCCGAACCCTTGCTGAAACTTTACGAGGAGCTGATGCCGCTGCGTGACGAGTCCTGCGCGGACTGGCTGGCCGCCACGCGTTGTGACATCGCCAGTCATGCGCGTGATCATGATCAAGCCCTGCACTGGGCGCAGCAGGTGAAACAGAGCGGCTTCTACAAGAAGCTGGTGACGAAGCTGGAAGCCGCTGGCTCGAAGGAATGGCGTCGTGTGATCCTGCCGGTGCCGTTTGTGCAGCAGCATCACCACACCTGTGCGCCAGCTGCACTGACGAGCATCGCTCAATACTGGAAGCGCGAGGTGGAACATCTGGAGGTGGCGGACGAGATCTGCTACGACGGCACTCCCGACTACCGCGAGCGTGACTGGGCGGAGAAGGCAGGCTGGGCGGTGCGTGAGTTCAGGGTGACGGTGGAGTCAGCCCAGTGCCTGATCGATGCGGGGATGCCCTTTGTGCTGAACACGGTGTATCCCGGCGGTGCTCATGCGCAGGTGGTGATGGGTTACGATGACCACCGCGCCGTGCTTTTTATCCGTGATCCGGGAAGCCGGCACACATCTGAGTTTTTGGCGCTGGAGTCCTTGGAGGAGCAGCTTCCTTTCGGACCTCGTGGCTTTGCCATGGTGCCGCCAGAGCAGGCGGAAAAGCTGGCATCATTGCCCCTGCCAGACACGGCGGCTTACGACTGCCTGCACCGGCTGCATCTGGCGCTTTCACGCCATGATCGGAAGTCCGCTCAGGCTGCCCTGGAGGATCTACGGACCGCTCATGCAGACACGACCCTGCGCTGGCGGGCTGAGATTTCCATGGCCCGCTATGATGGGCAGCAGTCGCAGCATCTCGCGGCTCTGGAGGAGATACTGAAAAGGCACCCGAAGGTGGAGGACTGGCGTACCAGCCATCTGCATCTCATCAATCAAGTCCATGGCCGCGAGGCGATGCTGGAGCGTTTGCGGCAGCTCTGTGCGGAGAAGGAAAGCCATCCGCTGCACTGGCAGATGCTGGCGCGTGAGCTGCACTATGATGAACGCCACCGCCCCGAGACGCGCCGGTTGCTGCGCCGCATCGAACGCCGCCGGGTGGACGCCACCCTCTTCATTTGTGAGGCTGACATGCTCTGGCGGAAAGAGCGCTATGAAGAGGCGACGGATCTGTATCGCCTGGCCGCCTGCTTTGACTTCCGCAATGATGACACAGTGATGACTTACTTCAAAGCCAGCCGCTGGGTGAAGAAGACGGATGAAGCTCTGCAAATGATGCGCCAACGCCTGGAGCTGGAAGGCGCGCGCTCCAGTCAGCCTGCGGTGACCCTTTATCGTGCACTCGACATACTGAAGCGTTCAGAGGACGCGCTGCAAGTGCTCGAAGAGTCGCTCAAGCAGCGTCCCGATGATGTGGAGAATGCCGTCTTCGTCGCGGGTGAGCTGGCGATCTGGAACCGCACTCAACGTGCTTGCGAAATTCTGGACTCCATCACCAGCGGAGCCCGGGCGGCGGAGTGGCATCGCGTGCAGGCCCGACTGGCTCGGATGCAGGGAGATCGTGCCACTCAGATGGAGCATCAGCGCGCGATCTTGGCGGACAACCCGCTCGATACGGATGCCCACCGCGCCGTGGCCAGCCTGCTCGATTTTCAGGAGGGTGGGCAGAGCGGGCTGCGCTTTCTCAAGGAAGCCTGCGCGCTCTTCCGCTGGCACTGGCATCTGCATCTGGCTTGGCTGGACTGGGCTCGTGACGAGGGCGCGGAAGAGTGGGCGCTACCCGTGATCGAACTGCTGCGCATCGACCCGCATGATGCTTGGGCACATCGTGAAATGGCCGACGCACTTCGGGCTCAGAAGCGCTTTGAAGAAGCCCATCGCGAACTGGACGAGGCCGAGCGCATCGACAGCAGTTCCGTCTGCCAATACAATGTGCGCGCCAGTGTCTTCGAGGACGAGGACCGCCGTGACGAAGCACGGGAGGAATACCGCCGCGCAGTCTGTCTGGATGTGGATCAGAGTTCTGCCCTGCACGGACTCGTCCGCATCAGCGCTACTCAGGAGGCGCGGGTGGAGGCGCTACGCATCATTCAGGCCGAGTTGAAACGGCAGGTTACGATGGGCGACGGCGTGCTGGAGTTTGCCTCGCTCGCCAAGGCCGTGCTGGAGCCTGATGAAGTCGAAGCCTGCCTCCGCGAAGCAGCTCAGGAGCGGCCTGATCTGTGGCAGACGACCCTCATGCTGGCCGAGCACCTGCGGCAAAATGATCAGGAAGACGAAGCCGTCGCCATCTCCGCAGCCACGACCCAGAAGTTCCCGCTTCTGCCTCGTGTCTGGATGGAGCACGCCTTGAATCTGGATGGCGCTGGTCGCCGCACCGAAGCCATTCAGGCCGGTCTGAAGATGCGTGAGCTGAATCCTGGTTGGTCCTGGGGCATGCGCTCACTTTCTGAAATGATGCGCAAAGAGGGCGACTACACCGGAGCACGCTCCGTTTTGGAGGAACTGCTGCGTCACGAACCGCAGGACGGCCTGAATCACGGCTGGCTCGGCGAAGTGCTCTGGGATCTCGACGAACGCGAAGCCGCTTTCACCTGCCTGACGCGCGCGGTGCAGCTCGATCCCGGCTACAACTGGGCCTGGAGTTCCATGGAGCAATGGGGGCCGATGGCTGACAAGCCCGAAGCCGTGCGTGAGGCCGCCCAGCGTGTGATGGATGAGCGCCCCGGCGAGGCCCGCACCTGGATGATCGCTGCTGAGCGGCTTTATCATCCGAACGATCTCACCGCCCGCCTCTCCGCTCTGGACAAAGCCATCTCACTGGCACCGGATTCTTGGGGCCTCGTCGATGCAAAAGCGCTGCTGCTCGGTGAAGCGGGCCGCTTTGATGAGGCGCTGACACTCTGCCGCACGCACCCATCGAAGAACCTGAACATCCGCTTCCGTGAGGGCTGGTTGCTCAATTAAAAAGGCGCGCGCAAAGAAGCCGTGAAGGTGCTTGAGGAAGCCGTCGCCCAAGATCCGCGTTACCCCTGGCCGTGGAGGATGCTCATCAACTGGTATCAGGAAGATGAACTCTACGCCGAGGCCGAGCGCACCTGCCGGCAGCTCGCTCGCATCGAGTGTGGTGAACCCGTGCCACTGGGTTATCTGGCCAGCGTTCTCGCCTCTCAAAAGAAGCTCAACGAAGCCAAAGAGGTTTTCACGGAGGCTGTGGACCGCTTCCCACATTACGAGTTCGCCTTCCAGCGGCTCTTCTGGCTGCACATTGAGGAAAAGGAGTGGGATGCCGCCGCGGGCTTGCTCAAATTGCAGGCCGATCACTACTCCGAGACGCACATCCAGTCCCGCTGGTTCATCCTGCACTGCCGCCGTGAAAAATGGGATGAATCACGGCAGGTTCTGAAAACGATCCTTGCTGATCCCGAAGACGACGAACAGGCCTTTGATCGAGTGCGTTTTGAGCTCGAAAACCTGCCGCTCTGGGTGCGTGGTCGTCAGCTCAAAGCCTACCAAGCTGTCACCCACGAAGCTCTCCAAAAGCCAGGCGGCAACCCGCGAACTGGCAAGCTACACGTTGAGATCTGCCGCCTCATGAATCAACTGCCGTCCTACCCCTTGCTCGCAGACCTCTCGGACGAAGAAGGCGCTCGCAAGCTGGCATTTATCGAGATGATTCAGTGGATCGGTGAGCGCTGGAAGAAGAGCGTCGAGTCCCCGCTCAGGTGGGTCCAGCTCAACGCGCTGGGTGAACGACGACTGCTCAAGCGTATCCTCACCAATGATCGCGACTGGCTGCGCGCCGACCCCAGCCTCTATGGTGCGGTTTGCTACACTCTGCATGCCAGTGGAAAGCCCCGGGAAAACATCGAATGGCTCTCCGACTGGCGCGAGCGCGGCGTCCACATCAAGCCCTACATCCTCAACAACCTTCTCCTCAGCCTCCAGGAAACCAATCAGCGCATCGAGGCGGAGTCTGTCATGCTGCTCGGTACCACCTTAGCCAACAACAGCGGCATCAAGATGCGCTTCCACATCTGGTGCGCGGTGGAAAGGCTCCTCGCTGGCGATGCGGACAAGGCGGATGAATTCATGGACGCCGTGAACCCCACCCAGCTCGACAGCTATGGGAACACGCTTCTCGACTTCCAACAGGTCCTCCGGGAGCATCAGGCTGACCGCTCGCCAACAGCAGCTTCCTTCGGCGCGACTGCCGTGCGGCTGGAGAAGTTCATGAACGATCATACCGGCAATCCCATCATGCTCGACAGTGCCCGCCGCGCTACCGGCCTGATCGGCAAGCGACTCGGCTCCGCGCGTCCATACCTCTGGCACATGACCTATCGGCTGCGGCGTTTTTTGAAGACGCGACTCTGATCGAGGGTTGAAATTTCAACCTTTAAGATTGACGTCTGGGTCATCATGGGCTGAAAATTCAGCCCATGAAAAATAATCCCCATCTCAGCCGCCGCGAACGCGAGGTAATGGACCTCGTCTTTGCCCAGGGCGAGGCCACGCTCTCGCAGATCCTGGAGGGCATGGAGTCTCCGCCCACGCGCCCCGCGCTGCGCTCCATCCTCACTATTTTGGAGGGCAAGGGACACCTCAAGCACCGGCAGGACGGGCGTGAGTTCATCTACCAGCCAGTGCATTCGCGGGAGGAGGTGGGACAGTCCACGTTGAGCCGAGTCATCGGCACCTTTTTCGGCGGATCGCTCACCCAGGCCATGGCGGCCTACCTCAGCCATCCGCAGACCCAGCTCAGCGCGGATGAAGTCGCCGAGCTGCGCCGCTTTCTCGATGAGGCCAAGCCCAAAAAACCCTGAACACGAACGCCACCATGACGGCCAGCCAACTCCTCTTCTCCACACCGGGCTGGCTGCTCGATGTGGCTCTACAAACCACCGCGCTCCTCGTGATCGCGGGACTGGTGACGGCCTTCATTCCCCGGCTCTCGGCGGCGCGAAGACACTTCGTCCAGGCCACCGCGTTACTTTTGATCCCCGTCGTCATGCTCAGCAGCTTCTTCGCGCCGAGTTGGCGGATCGAATGGAGGGCAGAGCCTGCTCAGCTTCCCGCTGGGATTCACACAACCACAGAGCTCGACCAGCAAACCGTGCCGCCACGCGTGGCCTCGACGGTCTCCATGACCGTGGCTCAAGCCGATATGCCGCATTCACCCTTGTGGGCGCTGCTCTGGCTGGCGGGCATCAGTGCTGGAGGTATCGCGCTCGGGTTTTCAGCTCTGTCGCTAAAGCGGCTACGGGCTTCATCACGAACCGTGGAGAACTCAGCCATCCAGCGCTGCTTTCAGGAAGTAGCGGCTGCCTTTCACCTGCGTCTGCCCGACACCAGCCTGCGCATGAGCGCCGATTGCCAAGTGCCGATGACCTGGGGGCTGGCGGATAAGGTCGTGCTACTCCCAGAGCAAGCCACCGAGTGGCCCGAGGCACGGCTCCGGCTCGTACTGCGGCACGAACTGGCGCACATCGCGCGTGGAGACATCGTCGTTTCCCTGCTCACCACGGTCGCGGCGCTGCTTCTGTGGTTTCACCCGCTCGCCTGGCTCATGCTGCGTGCCAGCCAGCGCTCCCGCGAGCAGGCCAGCGATGACCTCGCACTCGCCCACAGCGGTCAAAACGCGGGCGACTTTGCCGAAGAGCTGCTGACCGCCGTCGCCTCGCTCGGAGCCCACTCCGGCCGCCGCTGGTTGCCGCTGGCGCTCGCGATGTCCGTTTCCGCCGGAGCACAAGCCATGAGGCAGCGCCTCGCGAATCTCGTGCAAACAGGCCGGGGTCGCCTGGGATACTCAGGGCTGCAAAAACTAGCGCTTCTGCTGCCGATGCTGGCGGTCGCTTTTGGTTTGGCCGGACTCACCGCTTGCCGGAAAGCTGAGCCTGCGAGGCAGGCGATGATCCTAGTCAGGAGTCGCTTCATTAGCATCCCCGTGGACTCCCCGGTGCTCAAGGAAACCGGGCTCGCTCTGGATGGCAGTTCGAACTTGCAGAATCTCGGCATCCTCAGTGCCGAGCGCGCCGATGAGTTGCTGCAAAAGCTAAGCCAGCAAAAAGGCATCGACCTCATGAGCGCCCCCTCCTTGACGACGAAAAGTGGTCAAAAAGCCACTGTCG